>JAFNZQ010000104.1 GCA_017382775.1 Spirochaetaceae bacterium | reverse complement strand
GAACAATACGCCAACCGTGATGCCAACGTGGCACAGAACGTAAAAAATTTAACGGGAATGGCACCTCAAAACGCTGTGGCAATTTTGGTGGCCATGGACGATCAGGACGTAATTGATATTTTACGCAAAACGGAAGAAATCGCAACCCAAACGGGAACCTCATCCATGGTGGCATACTGGCTTTCCTTAATGCCGGCGGAACGTGCTGCGGTTATTCAGCGCAAAATGGCCAATGTGGTAGGTGAATAACTGTGCAAAGGAAAAACAAGCAGAAAAGCAATATGGCCAAAACCTTTTTGGTGTGGTTCATCGCTTTCTTCGTAATTATCGTAGCCTTCGCTTTTAATATGGGACGTATCCAAAAGGTCTTGGATGATACAAAATTCGTGGAAACAGTTTTCGGAACACCGGAAGATAAGTCCGCCAAGGATGTTGTTCGTTCCCGCCCCGATGCCGGTGAGGAAATCCCTGCCTTGGAAACGGTTAAGGCGGAAATAGAACCCATTGTGGAAAGTACAACCGACAAAGAGGACCTTACGTTGGTAACCGAAGCCGAAGTTGTACCTCCTCCTCCCCAAGAAGAGGTTACGCCCATTGAAACTCCCGTTAATACCGAAGTTTTGCCCAACAATGCAAAAACCCAAAAGGTAAAATTGTGTTTTCTCATAATCGAAAAAGACGGAATTTTGGTGCGACAACCGGTGGACAGACGTATTTTGCAAACAGAGGCTCCTCTCACCGGTGCCATAAAAAGCCTTCTTAACGGTCCCGATCTCGCGGATGTGGACAACAATTTGGTGTCCCTAATTCCCAGCGGTTCGGAATTGCTTTCCGCATATGTGGAAGACGGCGTGGCCTTTTTGAATTTCAATGATGCCTTCCAGTTTAATCCCTATGGAGCCGACGGTTATCGGGGACAGTTGATGCAAGTCGTATTCACCGCCACCGAGTTTCCTTCAATAAAAAGCGTCCAAATCCTTATTGAGGATAAAATCGTTGGATATTTGGGAAGTGACGGCGCATGGGTTGGCCGCCCTCTCGCTCGTGCGAATTTTTGATTGTTTTACAAAAGTCTTTGTGACAGAAAATTCACCGGCCTTTTCGTCATAACTCCGTAAACACATAGTTGTACGAGGATTTTATCCATGAAGCCCGGAGTGGTTCGCAGCATTTTGTCAAAGGACGAAAGTTGAGCCAAAGCGGTGTTTGTTTCCGATAAATTCCAAATTTTCGAGGCCTTAGCCATTTGAGTTTGTGCCTTTTTGGAGGAAAAACCGTTTTTGCGTAATTCAGCATCGTTCATAAGACCGTTTTTGCTTAAAAAATGCCATTGTTTCAGCCGTCGAAAGCAAGATGCCAAGGAGAGGACTATTTGGAAACCGGCGGAATCCGAGGACAGTTGCAAAGTTTGTAAAATTGAAAAGGCATTGGAAATACGTTGAGCCGGTTCCATGGAACTGTCCCCCATAGCATCGAAAAGGGAAAAAACCGTTTCCTCCTTTGTGTGAAACAAAATATTTTCCACATCTTCCGAGGTTATTACATGTTCCGGAGGAAAAACGGTGAGAAAACGGGAACATTTATCACTTAAATCCAAGGTGTTGTTTTCCACCATTTTGAGAATCAAATCCACGGCATCAGTTTCGATTTTACGGGAATTTTTGGCGAAAAAGTTTTTCACCCACAAGGGCTTTTGATTTTCAAACATTTCCCAAAAGATTTTTTTGTTACCGCCGGGAACGGCAGTTTCGAGGCGTTTATTGATTTCTCCAAAGGAGTTAAATTCCGAAGTGAGAACCAAAATGCCGTCATTGTCACTTTTAATCCACCGAAGCAGGGCGTCCACATCGGATTTTTCCCGAATTTTTTCCGCACACTTCATCACCACAAAGGAAATTCCGCCGAAAAGGGAAGGAGTGGATAATTCTTGAATGGCATCGGCCACGGTGTCCTCGAAGGCATACATGGTGGAAACGTTCACCTTGCCAAACTTTTTTTCCGCATTTTTTTGGAGGTTATCTATTGCCACCTGTTTTTCACCGACTTCGGTTCCACAAAAAAGATAAATTCCCATCAGTAATTCCTTATTATATGAGCCAGCCGACCGGCGACACGCACATTTTGGCAAAAAATAGGGGAGAATGCAGGATTTTCCGCCTCTAAACGGATGCGATTAGGCTCTTTGTAAAAACGCTTCAACGTAATGGAATCCTCCAAAACCGCCACAACGATTTCTCCGTTTTGTGCGGTTTGGCTTTTTTCGATAATTGCCAAATCGCCATTGAAAATTCCCGCGTTTATCATACTGTCACCGCGAACTTCGCAGGCGAAATATTCCCTGTTGCTTTTCAAAAGTTTTTGTGGCAGTTGCAGAGTTTCCCGAATGTTTTCTTCGGCAAAAATCGGCGAACCGGCGGCGACATTACCCAAAACAGGAACGCTGATAAATTCCGCCACCTTGTTGGGAATTTCATCGGGATCAATCAAAATGCGCAGGGACCTGGCTTTGTTTTTCACTTGGGCGACAAAGCCCTTTTTTTGAAGCGCATCCACGGTAAATTGTACCGACGAAAGAGTAAACTTAAAATGATTCGCTATTTCACGCAAAGAAGGTGCGTGTTCGTTGAGACTTAAATAGTCGCGAATAAATCGCAAAATGGTTAATTGCTTTTCTGTCAATCCCCTCACAGTTAGATTTTACCACGAAAAAACAAAACTGTCAAGGGGAAAAACAGAATGGAATGCTTTTTTGAGGAGAAAACCGAAAAATCCTATCGTTCCAAGTGCAGGTGAACTTCCGCTGAGTTGAGGCTAATTTCCTTTCCGTTTTCATCGGTTACAACGAGCAATCCGTTGGCTTCAACCCGTTGGGCTATGGCGCAGAAATTCCCTCGGGCGGAAAGTACAGTAACCTTTTTTCCGGTCAAAATGGATGCGGCCCGATATTCATTCATTATCTCCGTGGCAAAATCCATGGTGGAAAGATCCAAAAATGCATTCAAAGTTTCCGCAAGAAGATGGTTGCGGTGCAGTTCCTTGTTTGGAGCAATGGATGAAGCCACATCTTTCAATTCATCGGGGAAAACGCTGGTGGTTACGTTCAATCCTATGCCCAAAATGGCGGATTCCAAACGGTTTTGCCGCATAACGCCCTCACAGAGAATGCCTGCGACCTTTTTTCCGTTACAATAAATGTCGTTGGGCCATTTTATTCCGCAATCCACATCGTAAACCTTTTTTACAGCACGACAAATTGCCACCGCCGCTGTCATTGTGAAAGTTGCGGGATTAAATTCCCCGGTTTTGCTATGGAATTTCTTGAAAACAACGGAGAAATAAAGACCGGTGTGGGCCGGAGAGTAAAATGATCGTCCCTGTCTGCCGTGTCCTTCCGTTTGTGATTCAGCCACCACAACCGTTCCGTCTTCACAGCCTCGTTCAGCTAAACGTTTAGCATATTTGTTTGTGGAATCCACTTCTCCCAAGATATGGATTTTTCCGCTGAAATACTTCAACGCATCGGGGTTGAGTACCGCTTCGATTTTTGGCAAAAAAAGTAAAGTTGTCTGTCCCATAGATTCCTCCATTTAAATTTTCGGCATAAATCCCTTTAAAACAAAGGGATTTGCCGATTATTTCGGAATAGACTTATCCTAAGAACAATATACTAATTTTTTGCCAATTCGTGTAAAGAATCGTAGGGGTAAATTCCGGCACAGGTGGTGTCTACCCGATTATCCCAAGATGGTCCGAAAACCACCGGCATATCGGGAGCGGCAAATTCGCTGATAACCTGGCGGCATGCACCACAGGGTGCAACGGGATAGTCGGATTTGGGAGTGGCCACAGCCAATGCCGTGAATTCCCGTTTACCGTTGGCAACGGCAGCGAAAATGGCCGTTCGTTCCGCACAATTTGCCAATCCGTAGGAACGGTTTTCAATGTTGGCACCGGTTACCACGCTACCGTCTTTACACAATAGGGCAGCTCCCACGGGAAAGCCGGAATAGGGTGAATAGGACCCTTCCGCGGCTTTCAGTGCGAGATCAAATAATTCTTTCATTTCCATAAAAATCTTCTCCCTAAATCAAGTTTCTGAATTTGGCACGTTTTTCAAAGGCTGCAAAGTAGATGTTTTCATATTTGCGGGCAGAATCTTCCCAGGAGAATCGTTGCGCCATGGCTTTTTGCTGCATCTTCTTTATGTGATCCTGTTTTTCGTACCAAGCCCAAGTTGCCCATCCGCAAACATTGTAAATGGCCCGGGGCGTTAAATCATTGAAAACAAAGCCGGTTCCGTCACCTGTGGCCTCGTTGTAGCATTCCACGGTGTCCGCAAGTCCGCCTGTACTGCGAACAATGGGGAGGGTGCCGTAACGGAGTGAGTACATTTGGTTCAAACCGCAAGGCTCGTAGGCGGATGGCATGAGGAAGAAGTCCGCACCGGCCTCTATGGAATGGGCCAATTCGTTGTTAAATCCCACGAAGACACGCAAGTTCGGCAACTTTCCGGAAAGTTCGGAAAGTTCGTGTTCGCACCAATAATCACCGGTACCCAAAATTATGAACTGAACGTCCATGTCGCGACAAATGCTGTACAATGAACCGTGGGCAGGACCGCAAAGTGCTCCAAATCCCTTTTGTTCCGCAAAGCGGGAAACAATTCCGAAAAGGGGCTTTTTGGGATCCACTTCCAAACCAAAACGTTTTTGCAACAGTTCTTTCATTTTGGCCTTGCCGGATAAATCCTTGGCACTGAATTTATGCTGAATGAATTTATCCGTTTCGGGATTCCACTCGTCGTAGTCCATTCCGTTCAGTATTCCGTAAAGGTCGCCGGAACGCTGGGATAATTCACCTTGCAAACCTTCTCCCAAGGGACCGAGGATTTCCCGGGCATAGGTGGGAGAAACGGTGGTGATTATATCGCTGTTCATTATTCCGCATTTCAGAAAATTCAGGCTGTCGGATTTTTCCAATCCGGAAGAGTAAAATTCATCCCATTGTAATTGGAAAAGATGTATATCCTCCTTGGGGAACCATCCTTGGTAGCCCAAGTTGTGAATTGTCAAAACCGAACCGGTTTTTGTGAAATAGCCGTCTTTTTCCCATGTGTTGAGTAGCATGGCTGCGGTGGCGGATTGCCAATCGTGGGTGTGCATTATGTCCGGATACCATCCCAACATTTTGCATAGCTGAAAAGCACCACGGGTGAGGTTTACAAAACGGGCAGCATTATCGTCATAACTTCCGCCACCTTCACCGTAAAGGCCACTGCGTCCGTAAAGGGATTCGTTGTCAATGAAATAAACGGGTACACCGTCGCCCTCATTTTCCGTACCGGGCAAAATCGTTTGGTAAACGGCATTCCATGTTTCTCCGAATCCCAGGGGAATTCCCAAGGGAGCGGGTAATTTATCCAGTTTATCCCTGTCGATTTTGTAATAACGGGGCATTACGATTCTCACATCATGACCG
>JAFNZQ010000011.1 GCA_017382775.1 Spirochaetaceae bacterium | reverse complement strand
TAAAAAACGCCAAAGCCGGTTTCGCCCCGGTAATTGATTTTACCTTCTCCGGAACGTATATGTTTAATCCCATGAAACCTATTCGTTTGGATACTGCGACGCTTTTGGATTCCATATCGTGGCCGACGGGAAGTCGTCCCAATTTGAATGCAGACTACATTGAAGTGTTTAAGGGAATGGATAACACCTTGTATAATTTCCAATTTGATGTTACCCAGCCACTGTTTACCTGGGGTAAACTTCCGGATTCCGTTAAGTTATACACGAGCATAAGTGATGCCCAACTTCTTCAACTTGAAACCAAGGAGGCCGAATTGGAAGCCGAATTAAAAACCCGGCTTTCCGGAATTGTTTATTTGCAACAAATTAAAACCTTACTGGAAGAACAGGCAGAGCGGAGCAAACGTCTGATTGAAATTTCCGAAGCGGCGGAAAAATCCGGAAGTCTCTTGAAACAAGATTTATTGGAAGCACAGGTTAAAGCCAAGGAAATTGACATAAATATTTCCAACATTGATGATGAAATTGAAAATATACTCATCGGGCTGCGACACTTGACCGGAATTACCGATTTGGATTTTTCCATGGTTGACTATGAATGGGATGAAAAAATTTTCGAAACCTTTTCCGTGGAGGATGTGGCCGCTTTGGAAGAAAAGGCCTTAAATTCCCAACAGGAAACTTTTAAGGCCTTGGAAAAAATGAAGGACATTCACCTTTTAACCGAACGAATTGCAAAATCTTCCGTATATTGGAAGCCGGACATTGCATTAAAGGCCACTTTTAACTACATGGGCAGTCGTTTCCCATTCATAGAAATGGACTGGTATCGCCAAAATGATTACGGCTTTAATTTGTCGTTGGGACTGAAAACCACGTTATGGGACGGCGGAAAAAAACTTAACGAAATCAAAAAGGCATCTCTCAATGTAACTTCTGCCAACACCGAAGTGGAAAAAGTCAAAGAGACAATCAAAAAAACCTTACATGAAAACATCAACGCCTACGAAATTTCCCAAATACGAATTGAGTACTTGGAACTGAAAATTGAAACCTTGGAATCAAGGGTGAAGCAACAGGAATTATTGAAAAAAACCGGCTACGGCTCCGATCGCACCCTCATTCAAGCCGAAATCGAAAAAGGCACAGCGGAAATTGAGCAATTACAGCATAAAATATCGCGTATCCAAGCCTATAATATAATCCACTTTTTAACCGAATAAATTACAGTCGCAACCGCACATTGTATCCCAATCCCGGCAAATCCTTTATGGTAATACTTTCACCATCTTTCAGAAAAAATGCCCCTTCAAAGGTACCGGCCAAGATGGAAGAATCAAGGTGAAAAATGAAGGCACTCAAGCCGTATTTGGACTTTTGGTCGGGAGTAAAGGTCAAATCCACCATATTTTCCGTATCTTGGATTACCCATTTCTTTTCAAGTCCGTATTCCGCAGTCATCTTTACGGGAGGAAGGCAAAAAACCTTTCCGTCCACCGTTAATGTGTTATCATTAAATTCGTACCTGTCCGCCGAATCCAAGGATGACTGGGAAAGGGAAAACATCAGAGACTTTTCTCCCACAACACCAAATCCGCAAATATTTCGTTTGTTGAACAATAGTTCGTAGTAAGCGTGACGGGTTTCGAAAAAGCAGAGAGCCGTCGCCGCAGAATCGGTTTCCGATCCGACCTTGACTTTCCCCAAAAATCTTCCGCCGATTTGGTGGAAAACTCGGCAACGTCTCATCACTTTCTCCGGCAGACAGGCGGAAATTTCCCCCACTTCCTCCGAATGACGCTCACAGGTAAAATGAAGAGCCACGGGCGTTTTATATTGATTAAACCGCATAAAAACGTTCAATTTCTCGCCGGTCCAATTTATTCGCACATGAAAATTATGGCGAAAAAACACGCACCCACCGGTTTTTGTGGAAAAAGAAATTATCCGCTTAAAATTGAAAGAAAACTTTCGAACAATATATCTTTGCTTATTTTGTGTATCAAAAAGGACGAATTCACCGTATGTTAAGAAACGAGTATTAAAAATTTGGAAAAAACCTAAAAATTTTTCCGTGGAAAATTTAAATGCCACGGAAGAACGAACTCGCGTGTTAGTGGAAAATATCGGTAGAGGAAGCAACCCGAAAGGTTTTCGTAAGCCGCGAATATCAATGTTTTCGGGGACGGAATCAAAAGTTCCGAAGTGGATTTTTCCGTTTTCCAGCACGCGATTTTTTGCTTTTACGATTTTTCGCTCATACATCGGTATCCTCCTCGCGAATTTTAATTCTTTCCACAGAGATTGCCCTCTTTGTTTCCTTATCAATGGTGGCTACAATTCCGCTCAAAACACAGGCTCCTTCCGCCGGCGACAATTTTAATGACACATCGGATTTAGCCCGTGAAATTGCACTTTCAATGCTGCTACCGATTATTGATTTTTCCACACCGGTAAATCCCAAATCGGAAATATAACCCGTTCCCTTGGGAAGAACCCGCTGGTCTGCGGTCTGCACATGGGTATGAGTTCCGGCAAGGAGGGAAACTCGGCCATCCAAAAAAAAGGCCATGGCTTCCTTTTCGCTGTTATCTTCGGCGTGAAAGTCCACCACAACAATGGAATCTTCGGAAAATTCTCGCAAAATTTCGTCGGCACAGGAAAAGGGACATTCAATTGGTCGCATATTATAACGGCCTTGAAGGTTTAACACCGCAAAACGGCAACCGTTT
>JAFNZQ010000103.1 GCA_017382775.1 Spirochaetaceae bacterium | reverse complement strand
GCAGCATTGGAAAAAGCAAAAAATCGTTACAAATTTTTAGATGAATTTGTTCGCGCCCGTACTCCCGAGGAAATCGCTTCTTGGGATGAAGTCTCTCCTTCGGCAAGTACGGAAATACAGCATAGCGAGACTGCCTTGGCAAAAGAGGATTATCCCGCAACCCAAGGTCATGCCGATGCCGCCCTTACCATAATGGATAAATTCCTCCAGGAAAATCCCCAATTGGCTAAGGAGTTTGAAAGGTATGAGTCTGCCATGGCCGCAGCAGGTCATTCCCCAAGTCAAAACGGTGCAAATTCCCCGGGTGGTAGCACTTCCGGTGGCAATGGTGCCGATGGTTCCGGTGATGCTGCCGGTGCAAATGGCGATGGCACTTCTTCGCCAACAGGGGATGGTTCCGGTGCAGATGGCTCGGAAGATGGTTCCGGCGATGCCGGCGGACAGAATGTGGCCACGGACGCCAACGGAAGACGTATTGTTCTTCCCAAGTACTACGTCATAACCGTTCGTGAACCGGTTACGGATTGTCTCTGGCGGATTTCCGAATTCGACTTTGTTTATGCCACACCTTTGGAGTGGAGAAATCTCTACGAAGCCAACAAGGAACATTTCCGTGACCCGGAAAATCCCGACTTGGTTTTCCCCGGACAGGTGTTGGAAATTCCTTCCTTGCGTGGTGAAAAGCGTGAAGGTACTCATACGGAAGGAGCTGTGTACGTTCCATTGAGCGAACAGGAAATCCCCGAGGATGCTTCCTCCACCACTGTGGAACAACCGGCTGCTCAACCTGCTGCCGAGCCCATAATAAATCAATGACGGTTTTTGACATAATCGGGCCCATAATGATAGGCCCCTCCAGTTCCCATACTGCCGGGGCCGTACGCATAGGTCGGACTGCTCGAAAAATCCTAAACGATAAGCCGGTTTCTGCCCGAATACTTCTGTCAGGTTCCTTTGCCCAAACCTATCGTGGTCATGGTACCGACAAAGCATTGATTGCGGGCATTATGGGCTTTCATTCCCATGATGAGAGAATCCCCAAGGCATTGGAAATTGCCAAGGAAGAGGGGATAGAATACTCATTTGAAATTGCGGACATTCCCGACAGTCACCCAAATACGGCTCGTATTGAGTTAAAGGGAGAAAATGGCACCACCTGTATCATCCGTGGATCATCCATAGGTGGTGGAAATATCGTTATTACCGAAATTAACGGTCAAGCCGTATTTTTCACAGGACAGTACAACACACTTTTGGTAATTCATCAGGACAGACCGGGAACCATTGCTGCCGTTACGGAATATATGGCTCGCAGCAATATTAACATCGGAAATTTTCGTCTATCCCGTTTGATGAGAGGGGGAGAAGCGGTGATGACCATTGAAATAGACGGCGGCGTGGATGATGAAATTATCAACAACCTGCGAAAAGTGAAAAATGTCACCAAAGTAATATTGATTCGGGCGATTTAACAATGAAGGTTTAAAAAAGAGAAGGGGGACTTTCATCCCCCTTTTTTTATGCCCGGTCTGCGGAGCCAAGAACCTCTTTGTTTTTATGCATATAGAGTTTCTTCAACTCGTCACGAGCCGGTCCCAGATATTTTCGTGGGTCGAACTCTTCCGGTTTTTGTGCCAAAACCTTTCGGATGGCCGCTGTCATGGCAAGACGTCCGTCGCTGTCAATGTTGATTTTGCAAACTGCGGATTTTGCCGCTTTGCGAAGTTGATCTTCGGGAATACCCACGGAGTCGGAAAGTTTGCCACCGAATTCTTCAATTTCCTTAACGTATTCAATGGGTACGGATGAAGAACCATGGAGCACGATAGGGAAGCCGGGAAGTTTCTTTTCGATTTCAGCCAAAATGTCAAAGGCCAAGGGAGGAGGAATCAAAACGCCATCAGCATTTCGAGTGCACTGTTCAGGTTTGAATTTTTGGCGACCATGGCTGGTACCAATACTGATTGCCAAGGAGTCCACACCGGTTTTGGAAACGAAGTCCTGTACTTCTTCCGGTTTTGTATAGTGGCTTTCTTCGGCAACCACATCGTCTTCAACACCGGCAAGAACGCCCAATTCGCCTTCGACGGTAACGTAATCGGCACGTGAATGGGCATAATCGCAAACCTTTTTTGTAAGAGCAACGTTTTCGTCGTATGACAAAGAAGAACCGTCAATCATCACGGAAGAAAAACCGCTTTCGATACAATCAACACAAAGCTCGTAGCTGTCACCGTGATCCAAATGAAGCACGATGGGGATTTCGTATCCCAGCTCTTTGGCGTATTCCACGGCACCGCGAGCCATGTTTTTAAGCAGGTTTTTGTTGGCATATTTTCGCGCACCGGAGGAGACCTGTAAAATCACCGGAGATTTTGTTTCAACACAGGCCTGAATAATTGCCTGCAACTGTTCCATGTTGTTGAAATTATAGGCAGGAATTGCATAACCGCCTTTGACAGCCTTGGCAAACATGTCTTTCGTGTTTACAAGGCCCAATTCTTTGTAACTAGTCATAATATTCTCCTAAAAATATGATAAGATATTAT
>JAFNZQ010000102.1 GCA_017382775.1 Spirochaetaceae bacterium | reverse complement strand
TAGTCCTTTTTGCTCTTATACTTAAACACGATAACTTTGTTATCGCGGAAAGAATCTTCAACACGAAGAGTAACCACGGCATCCTTAACATAGGGTGAACCAACCTGTACGTTATCACCATCACTGGTCATTAAAACCTCGTGAATTTCAAGAACAGAATCCTTCTCTGCGTCCAACGCATCAACAATGAGGAACTTATCTTTTTCAGCCTTGTACTGTTTACCCTTTACTTCAACTAAAGCGTACATTTTAAACCTCTCAAAAGAATACAGTCGATGGGAATTATATCACAATATATTTTTTTTGTCAAGAGAAAATCCCCAAAAAGTCAAAATTTTTATATTTTAGCAGGCGAATCTTAAAATCAAATCCACTTGCAGCAATCGTCTTCCCAAGAAATAAGTTCGTTCTCGTTGAAGAACAAATTTATTTCCCGTTTTGCACCCTCGGGAGAGTCGGACACATGGATTACGTTTTGGGTGGTGTGGAAGGCAAAGTCACCGCGGATAGTTCCGGGGGCGGCTTCTGTAATTTTTGTTGCACCGGCGGTTTTTCGCAACAGTGTAATTACGTCATCACCTTCAACAACCATGGCCACCACGGGAGCAGAAGTGATGTAACTTACGAGTTCACCGAAAAAGGGCTTTTCCGTATGTTCTGCATAATGTTTGGCAGCCAATTCCGGGGAAATCTGCATGAGTTTGAGGCCCACAATTTTCAATCCGCGACATTCCAATCGGTTGATAATTTGTCCTACAAGTCGGCGATTTAAAACGCCGGGTTTCAACATGGTAAAACATCGTTCCATGAATAACTCCTTAAATCCAAGTTTTCAAAATATTTGCGGCATTTTCGCAATCTTCGGGGCTTATAAAAATCAGCTGCCCGACATGGTCTTTTTTAGTCAAGTACAAAATGGTCCGTTGGCGAATAAATTCATCGGCATTTTCATAGTGGAAAGAGGGAAAATCCATAAAATTTTCCCGATAATACAATTTTCCGTTCAGTATCAGTACGTCGGCGTAAATTCCGTCGAATCTGCAAAAATAAAATTCGGCAATATTGGTGTAAACGCAAAAAGCGGCACAGGCCAAAAGCATTCCCCGGGGAAGAAGCAAAAACGGTCGGGAAAAAGCAAAGAAAATCACCACGGCCGAAATTAGGAGAATTACAGCAAAAGGGCCTTTTCCGCTACGAGTTAAGCGAACAACGGGTTCTCCGATTTTTCTAATTCGCATTTTGGCGAAAAAGAATCCGGTTAAGGCGAAAAATGCGGTTAAAAAAACGGATAAAAACAAAGCAACTGCCAAATTCATTGGGATATTTTATCAAAAATTTTAATTTTTGTCAAGGGGAAAATCCGTTATGTTAAAAAAAAGAAAAATCTTCGCAAGATTCATGCCAAAAATGCCGAAATTTTAAGGAAGAACTTTAAAGGAGTAACCATGTTATCCGATTTGAAAATGCCTATTTTGGAACTCCGGTCTGCAATTTTGGACCACTGGGGGCGACTTTGACAAGGATTCCATTGAAAAACAGATAAGAGAAAAGGAAGCTCTGACAGAAAAAGGTGATTTTTGGCAGGATACGAAAAATGCCGAAAAAGTTATGTCCCAAATAAAAAGCTTGAAAAACACAATCGAACCATGGAAAGCCTTGGTTGACGAAGTGGAAGATCTCAACGCACTTTTTGAACTTTCTTCCGAGGTGGGCGACGAGTCTGCCACGGATGAAATAAGCGAATTGCTCACATCCATTCAGGCGAAGTACGAAAAACAAAACGTTTTAACACTTCTTTCCGGAGAAGTGGATAAAAACGATGCCTTTATAACAATTCATGCGGGAGCCGGCGGAACGGAAAGTTGTGACTGGGCGAGCATGCTTTTGCGTATGTACTCACGATGGGTGGAGCGAAAGGGTTATAAGTCCACAGTGGTGGATTTGTTGGAGGCGGAAGGTGGAATAAAGTCTGTGACTTTACAAATTAACGGCGAATATGCCTATGGATATTTGAAATGTGAGGCAGGAATTCATCGTCTCGTGCGTATTTCTCCATTTGATTCCAACGCGCGGCGACACACATCTTTTTCCTCGGTGTACGTTTTTCCGGTGCTGGACGAATCCGTTGAGGTGGAAATACGGCCGGAGGACTTGCGCGTGGACACATACCGTGCCGGTGGAGCCGGCGGACAACACGTTAATAAAACGGATTCGGCAGTGCGGTTCACTCACCTACCCACGGGAATTGTTGTTGCCTGCCAAACGGAACGCAGCCAAACCATGAACCGAGCCACGGCGATGAATATGTTGCGTGCCAGATTGTACGAGTATTATAAGGAAGAAAAAGAGAAGGAAAACGCAAAATTCGCCCAAGAGAAGAAAGATATTTCTTGGGGAAACCAAATTCGATCCTACGTTTTTCAGCCTTACACAATGGTGAAGGATCAC
>JAFNZQ010000101.1 GCA_017382775.1 Spirochaetaceae bacterium | reverse complement strand
GTTCAGACGCGGAACAACATCGTAATCACCAACACTCTGAGTACCATCGGCTGCTGTATAAAGACATTTTACGTCACCATTTTCATCGAGGACAAGTTTTTCCGGAAAACCAGCCGGTTCGTAGGAATGCTTTCCCTTGCTTTTGGTGGCGACGTTTTCCGAGAATTTTTGGAAGGTGCCCATGAGGCGGACAAAGTTGCCACAAAAACCAAGGTTACGGAAAATGCCTCCTTGCTGGATGCCTTAATCGGTGTGTTTGAACGAAACGTTTTGGAATACGGAACCACAGCAGTCTTGCCTTACAGCCAGGCTCTCAGCCGATTCCCCGCCCACTTACAACAGGCGGATATGGAATCCAACGGTAAAAGTGTGAATCGTTTTGGGAAAGCGGTAACCTACGAAACCGGTCCTGCAATTTTCGGCGAACCGGGAACAAACGGACAGCATTCTTTCTATCAGTTGCTTCACCAGGGAACTTCGAAAATTCCTTTGCAGTTTGTGGGCTTCCAAGAGAATCAAACAGGCGAAGATGTGGAAGTGGACGGTTCCACCGGACAGACGAAGCTTTGCGCAAATTTGGTTGCACAAATTGTGGCCTTCGCTTTGGGAAAATCCGATGAAAATCCCAATAAAAATTTCCAAGGCGGACGTCCTTCAAGTCTGTTGGTGGCGAAAAAACTCACTCCCAAAACCTTGGGCGCCCTTTTGGCACATTTTGAGAACAAAATTATGTTCCAGGGATTTGTTTGGAATTTAAATAGTTTCGACCAAGAAGGGGTTCAACTGGGTAAAATCCTCACGAAAAAGGTGCTTTCCGGTGAGCGAAGCCCGGAATTGGCGGAATTTGCCAAATTGCTGAACATCTGAGGCAAGGAATTTATTCGTTGCGGTTATTAACATTCTATTGACAATAACCGCAATTTATGCTAGAATCACACAACGGAGGCTTTATGGCTAAAACAGAATTGTGTCCTTGCGGCTCAAACAAAACTTACGATGAATGTTGCGGTGCCGTAATTTTGGGCAAACGGGATGCGACCACGGCAGAAGAACTGATGCGCAGTCGATACACCGCCTATGTAAAACACGAAATTGACTACATCGTGGCAACCTGCGATAATTCGGACAAAAAAACGCAAATCGATTATAATCAAACAAAAAAGTGGGCGGAAGAATCCCAATGGTTGGGATTGGAAATTGTAAGAACCGAAGCAGGCACAGAAAATGATAAACGTGGCGTTGTGGATTTTATCGCGAATTTCCGGAACAGCAAAGGTGTAAAGGAAGAACATCACGAAATTGCGGAATTCGAAAAAATCAACGGAAAGTGGCTTTACATTAATGGACGATTCGCACCGGTACAACAGGTGGTTCGCCCCACGGCAAAGGTTGGACGAAACGAACCTTGCCCCTGCGGTTCAGGCAAAAAATACAAACACTGTTGCGGAGCATAAAATGAGCATTATTACCGGTTTTCACGCCATTGAAGAGGTTTTGCGAGTGGCAAAGGGTACGGACGTAAACGAAATTACCCTTTTTTACAGCCGAATGGGGCCGCGAACAAAGAAGATTATCAATTTGGCAACATCACAACACGTTACGGTGAAAAAAACCGACGATGCCACATTAAATTCCATGGTTGCGGGACTGGGGCAAGGGGCTGAAGATCACCGAGGTGTGGTTTTGCAGGCCAATGTTTCATCCAATTCCTTGCGGGAAAAAATTGCCCTGGACGAATTTTTGAAGAACGTAGGTGACAAATCCATCGTGCTTTTGCTCAACGACATTACCGATCCCCATAACGTGGGAGCGATTTTCCGTTCCGCCGCCCAATTCGGTTGTGACTTGGTTATCCGAACGGAAAAGAACAGTCCCAAGGACAGCGAAGTGGTTGCCAGAACCAGCGCCGGTGCAATAAATCATTTGAAAATTGCCACGGTTCCCAACCTGAATGCGGCAATTACGAAACTAAAAGAGGCCGGATTTTGGGTTTATGGAGCGGACATGAACGGCGAAATCGCACGAAAAACAAAATTTCCGCCCAAAACCGCCATTGTTTTAGGCAGTGAAGGTAGCGGAATTGCCCGTTTGGTGAAAAAAAATTGTGACGCCTTTGTTTCCATAGGCACCACGGAGGCAATCGACAGTTTGAACGTTTCTGTTGCTGCGGGAATTATTTTGCAAGAAGTTTTCTTCCAAATAAAGGAAGCCTAAACATTTTTTTTGAAAACCACCAAATTCCGCTGATGATCCGGTAAAAAATCGCATTTTAAAGGAAAGATTTTATAATTAGAAACCCATTGGGGAAAATCCCGCATTTCTTCCAAAATTTTTTCCGTTTTTGCTTTGTAGGCCAAAACGGTGCCGTGGGTTTTCAAAAGGCGAAAAATGTTTTTCAAAAGTGATTCTTCAAAGGGATGAAAGGCCCGAAAGGTGGCAAAATCAAAGGTTTCGGCCGGAACATCGGCAAAATCACCTTGGAAAACTTCCACGTTTTTCAAGCCAAGTTGGGCGACCGTTCCTTGTAAAAAGGTGGAGCGCTTTACCATACGTTCCACCAAGGTCCATTTTATTTCCGGAAAGGCTGCGGCCAAGGGAATTCCGGGGAAACCGGCGCCGCTACCCAAATCCGCTACCTTGATTTCCGTTTTTTGAAGAAATATTTTTTGTTTCAATATTGGCACGGCGGCAAGGCAATCCAAAACGTGATTTTTAGCAATTTGCTCCGAAGAATCCGCCGCAACCAAATTCATCCGTTTGTTAAAAAGGGAAATTTCATCAACAAATTTGCAGAGAAGATTTTGCAATCGGGAAATTTCCTCCGGGGAATAATGGGGAGCGGAAATACCTATGGAAGGAAAATTGTGGCAAAAGATTTCCGAAAGAGTCACATCATCACTCCGATAGTGTAAAAACGATGGCATCATCACCGGGTAGGGAATAGCCTGTGGTGGTGATAATCGCCGGAGACAAAACCATTTGAGTGCCATCCTCATTGGGAAAATCTACCTTATAAAAGCCATTAAGGCGACATTCTGCGGATTGGGGACGAAACTGGAAAAAGAGAGAATTCCCTGTTTTCTCAAAGGCCACCGAACCGCTTTCGGGAGATACACTTCCGGAAAGTTCGAATTTGTTGTCCATAATCATCAGAACCATACCGTCGGCGGTTTTCCACAGTTTTTTGTCCATTTCGGTGCTTGCAAAAATTTCGGTGGGCAATCGCTGTGTCTTCACATTTCCCAAGGAAGCATCGGTGTGGCGATAATAGGTACCGTTCCAAATTGTACTTTCACTAATGGGCATTCTCACATCATCGTTTATACGCAAAACAATTTGTTGTCCGTTGGGAACTGAAACGTCCACCCGTCGAGTAAGGTTGGCAATGGCAGTATTGGTAACGGAAAAGTACAATCCTTCCCGCCGTTTGGTGCTTTGTCGCCACCGATAAATTTCCTGGGCATCCTC
This sequence comes from Spirochaetaceae bacterium, assembly GCA_017382775.1. GTDB lineage: Bacteria > Spirochaetota > Spirochaetia > Treponematales > Treponemataceae > RGIG268. The sequence continues at coordinate 9,150 of JAFNZQ010000101.1, read as the reverse complement.
AAACAAAAAGACAACTTCTCGCTTTTGAGAATTGAAAAACACAAAGTATTGATCACCGGCCTTTTCGTCAATTTTATACCACAAACCGTCCAAAAAGCCTTCCAAATCAGAAACATTGCCACGTTGAAGCATTTCCACAATATCGTCTTCAACCTTTGGAATGGAAATTTGCCGTTCGGTCTTCTTGATGTACTTGCGAAGGAAGGAACTCCAAACGTATTCCACTTGAAGCTGCCGAGAAGAATCTTCCGTAAGATAAAAGGCCAAAATGGGAAAACTTTTGTCCTTGGTTTGTCCCATTTGATAGTTTTGAGATCGTTCCGATTGCAAAATGGTGATATTTTCCGAAGCCGTAATGTGGGCAATGGGATGCAACTTCACTTTGCCGAAAAACAAATCCACCAAAAAGGCGCTTAAAACCATTTCGCCATCAAGGTTGTGCCCCAAAGCCACAATGGATTTGGAATGATTTCCCAGCAAGTCAAGGACTAAAACGGAGAAAGATTCCGTGTGAGTTATACCGGTGTCCACAGGTTCGCAGGCATCGAAATTTCCCGTATCCGAATTGTAAACCTTAACGGTCAACACAGCCTCCCCAAAGTCGCTATCCTTGGAAACCACAATTTGGTCATCGAAGGAATCGGAATTAAGATCGTCTGTGTAGGAATTCAGGTGATTCTCCCCATTTTCCACCACAACAACGCCTTTTTCGGTAACCACTTCCACCGAGTTGGAAGACGTGGATACTCCCGGAGTTATTTTCACAGACATCTGCGGTTTTTCCACTTCGGTGGAAAAAAGGCGATCTCGGGTAAAAAATAAAACCACAATGGCCACAAAACCGAGGAAAATCAATATGAACGGAAGAAGCAGTTTTTTCAAATTCACATCTCAAAATGTTCGACGGCATCCAATCCCGCAATCAATTTGGGAATGGAAATCAAAACCGCATCGGATTTGAAAGGAATTTTTACCTTAAAGGTCTTTGCCGGAGTTCCATCCTTAAATTCGATTTTAATGGTGGCAGTTTGTCCTTTCACAGGAAACAGGTCGCGATCATTTTTGAAAAACTCCAAAGGTTTGCTACCGTCCACACTGACTTTCATGGAAGCTACGGCTTCGTAAGAGCCATCTTCCGCACCTTTGTTGTCGATTAATGCCGTGTGCGAACGACCGGTGCAAAACATTGTAACGAATAGAACCAGATAGACAACTATCAATGCTATTTTTACTATTATATGTCGCTTCATTTTGTCTCCTTAAAATCAGTCTTTCTCGCCGGCCAGGGCTTTACGACCGGCTTCGTCGGCCCGCTTGGTTCGCCATGCATGAATCACCAAGGACAAGGCGATAACACCGTAACCGATGAACTGTCGGAAATATTCACCGATGTTGCCGTCGTTGAAAATGTTTTGTCCCGCACGAGGCACAACGATGTACATCAAATGCAGGAGGAACACACCGGCAAAGCAATTTGGAATAGTAGCCTTGGTGATGGTTGCTCCTCCAACCAAAATCGCCGCCGCAGAGAAAAATCCGGTTTGGTCGTGGGCGTTGTAAGTGTTCATATTTCCGATATTTTGCAGGAAAATTATTTGTCCGAAACAGGCCAAAACCGTGGATATTACAATGGACAGGGTTCGAGTATGCTCCACGGGAATACCTGCGGAGTTGGATACAACCTGTTCCTGTCCCACCGCACGCATATCATGCCCCAACTTAGTCCGTTTAAACCAAATAATGAAAAGACAAAGAACGCCAATCACCAAAAATGATAGTACCGGAATTTTAATTTCGCCTATACGCAGCAACAAGGCATTATCCAAAACCTGTCGAACAGGATCCAAATTAACCGTGTTTCTGACGCCGTATCCTCGTGACAAGCAAAGGGCTTTATTGTGCATGGGAATAATGGAATCAAAGAGGTACAAAACCACGAACTGGTAAATTCCGTTGAAGAAAAAACCAAGGATGTAACTGGTAACCATTTCCCGACCTTTGGCCTTGTTCAAAACCGTTGCGGCAATCCAGCCCAACCCCACGGAAATGGGAACTCCGATTAAGGCGGCAAAAACCAGGCCTTGAATACCGGCAATGTTCCAGTCCATGGCGAAAATCAGCCCGATTTGTCCGGCCATGGCGCCCAAAACCATTCCGAAGTTAATACCCATTCCGGCCATAATCGGCAAAATCAGGGAGAAAACCAAAAAGCAGTTTCGTGCCATTCGGGACAAAATATCGTTTATAATAAACGTGGCGGAAAAACCGGATATGGGGATTGCCACGATTGTCAATCCCAAAAAAATCACGGCTACCAAATTGTTAATCAAAACTGTTTTTACTGCAATAACTTTCTCTTTCATAAAAACTCCATCCTTATCTCGTAGTGCCGCTTTTTCGGGTCAAGGCGTACAAAATCATTCCGTTGGAAAGCACGATTCGAATTACCTCGGACATATCGGTTTGCAAAACGCCGTTAATTACACTGGGCGTCATGGTTAAAATTCCTTGGAAAAGAATTGTTCCCACAATTACGTTTACTATGGAAGCCTTGTTGATGCTGGCTCCACCGATGAGAATGGATGCCACAGCGGGAAAGGCCATGTACAAAGGCGCTCCGTAAAGCTGGATAAATCCGAAACTCTGCTGATAAACCAAAATTCCCAAGGCACCGAAAACCGTGGAAATGATGATGCTGATTGTTCGCAGCCGATTGATGCTAATTCCGCCGGAACGAGCAAAATCCGGGTTGGACCCCACGGCCGTCATGGCTGTACCGGTTTTTGTTCGAAGGAAAATCCCCATGGCCACAAAACAAAGCACATCGAAAAGCACCATTCCCGTGGGGAATACGAATTTGTCACCGATGGGAATGGCAAGAAAATTACTCAATTGTTTCATCCAATAGCCGTCCAAGGTGATTGTGGTACGCAGACCGCGACCTTCATAGCCCCAAACCATGTTGTTACTGTCAAAGGGCAAAATCAGCCACATTATACTCATTAACATAACGGCGGCAAAACCGATATACATGGCGATGGTCATTTCTTCGCCTTTTACACGATTAAGGATGCGACTGTAAAGAAAACCCAACAGAACCGCAAAGGGGATTGACAAAAGCATGGCTCCGAAAATGCCCGCCCAACTCACAAGACCGATTTGCATTGCAATGGTGCTTCCCAAAAGTCCCGCAATAACGCCGAGAGAAAGGCCGAAATTCAAACCGCAACCGCACTGAATCATGGGAACCATGGCCAATACCATCAAGGAATTCATACCGAATCGATTGATAATATCGGAAAGGGAATTGGCTACGCTAACCCCCACAAAGGGCGCAACAATAAAAAGCGCCACCAAAAACATGGCTATAATAAGCCTGGGCAAGCCAAATTCTCTTAAGCCTTCTTTACATTTTTCCAATATGTTGTTCATAATTATTCCTTCCTACACAATTCGTTTAGCGACCTTTAGACGGCATCACTCATCAGCATGGCAAATTCCGTTGCATCTTCCCCGGCAGAAAGAACGTTGGCAATTTTTCCGCCACTGACTATTGCGATTCTGTCGCAAACAGACCTTAACTCTTCCAATTCGCTGGAAACCATAACGATTGTGGTGCCGTTTTCCCGATTTACCTTTCGCAAAACGTCCAAAACGACTTCCTTTGCTCCCACGTCAATGCCGCGAGTGGGTTCCGAAACGAACAAAAGTCTCGGTTCCAAACAAAAGGCCTTGGCCAAACACACTTTTTGCTGATTTCCTCCGGAAAGTTCCTTGGCTTTCTGATGGAAACCGGTACATTTTATGGCAAGCATTTCGATATATTTTTTTGCCAAAGCAGCCATGGCTTTTTCGTCTCGCAACTTAATCAGTCCGCCGAGGAAGCTTTTCAAAAAGGCATTTTTCGTCTGCATTGCGGTAAAAGCGATGTTCCAATCCAGGCTTTCGTTCAGCAAGAGACCAACGCCTCGGCGATCTTCGGAAACAAAGGCAAATCCGCATTCCAGAGCCTTGGCCGCATCATTAAGGGGAATTTCCTTTCCGTCAAAAACCACGCTTCCGCCGGCGGGGAAAAGCCCCATAATTCCGTTGGGAATACCCAGTTTGCCTTGACCGGCCAAACCACCGATGCCCAAAATCTCGCCTTTCTTAACGGAAAGATTCACGTCACGAACCAATTCGCCGGGCATATCCACCCATAAATTTTTGATTTCCAATATTGTTTCGGTGTCCAAATCCCGAAATTCCCGTTTTTTACCGCCGGCAATTTCCCGCCCCACCAAAGAGGCCGCAATTTCCTTGACGTTTGTTTCGGCGATTGGCACATCACGAATGGATTTACCGTCACGGAGGGTAACAACACGATCGCATATTTCCATCACCTCGTTCAATCTGTGGGAAATAAAAATGATTGCAATTCCGCTTTTAGCAAGATTTTTTAAGGTTTTAAGCAAAATGGAGGCTTCACTTTCCGTGAGAACAGCGGTAGGTTCGTCCAAAACCAAAATTTTTACGTTTTTGCGATTGATTTCTCGGGCGATTTCCGTAAACTGTTTGTGTCCCACGGGCATTTTCGCAACCAATGTGTTCACATCAATATCCAGTCCGAACCAGGAAATGGCTTCCTCAGCGGTCTTTTTCATAGCAGGTCGATCCAAGGTGCTCATTCGGCGACCGAAAATGTCGCAAGCAAAATTGGGATGCATAATTTCCCGATTCAAAAGGATGTTTTCCGCCACAGTAAATCCAGGGATTAGGGAAAATTCCTGATGGACCATTCCGATTCCCGCATCCAAGGCATCAAAAGGAGATGTGAAATGTAATTCGGTTCCATCCAAAACTATGGAACCGCCGTATCCTCCGGTTTCGGTAATGACGGGCATTCCGAAAAGAATACTCATAAGTGTGGTTTTGCCGGCACCGTTTTCGCCCACCAAACCTAAAATCTCGCCTTCATGGAGGGAAAAACTGACATCTTCCAAAACCACGGTTCCGGAAAATTCTTTTGTAATGTTTTTTAATTCAAGCAATGGCTGATTATTCACAATCTTTTCCTTAAAAATAAAAACTTATCGCAATCAAAAAAAAATTACTTCGTTATTATTGTAGCATTTTTCAATTTTTTAATCAAGGGGAAAAGTATAAAAAAAAGAAATTATTTGCATAACTTTACGATTTTTTGAAGCGACGGGCAACGAAGACACTTTTACTCCGCAAAGGAAAAGGACAATCATTTTGAGGCCTTTTTTAATTTGGAAAAAATTGAAAATATTTTAAAATTTACTTGACACGGGATTCTTTTTGTGATAGAATCCTTACAGTTAATTAGGAGGAAGAGATGAACAAGAAAATTCTTGCTTTGGCTTTGGCTTGTATCGTTGGAACTTCAAGTCTTTTTGCTTGGGGTATCGGTATTCAAGGCGGTGGAGCACCCGGAGCTAACTTTGGTGGCGGTGGAGCCATCACATTCAAAACCGACAACTTGCCTGTTGTTTGGGCTGTTGATTTGGGCTTTGGCTCACAATGGTTTTCTGCCGGTGTTACTGCCGACTGGTGGATTTTGAACAAACCCATCGTGGGAATTTGGAACTGGTATTTCGGTGTTGGCGCCTACGTGGGAGTAAACATCTGGAATAACGACTATTTCGGAATCAACGTTGGTGGACGCATCCCCATTGGTATGAACTGGATGTTATTCAACAACAAATTTGAAATTTACTTGCAGGCTGCCGCACAGTTGGGCGCAAGCATTGGAATCAGCGCCGGCTACGGCGATCATTTTGACATCTTCCACTGGAGTGTGCCGATTAACCTCGGTATTCGCTTCTGGTTCTGATTTTAAGTTGTTGTAAACCGAAGTGTCAATCATCAGTCTTCGCAATGTTCGAAAGATTTATCATTTGGACACCACAGAAGTTGTGGCATTGAATGATATTTCTTTCGATATAGAAAAATCGGATTTTGTTTCTCTTATAGGCCCTTCCGGTTCAGGAAAATCGACTGTGCTGAACATTTTGGGTTGCATCGATACAGCAACTGCGGGCGAAGTCATTATTGACGGTCAAGACATCAGCGGTTTTGCCGACAGAGACTTAACACGGCTTCGTCAGCGGTTCATCGGATTTATTTTTCAATCTTTTAATTTATTGCCCGTTCTTAACGTGGTTGAGAACGTGGAATTTCCGTTGCTCATAACGGACAAAAAACGAAGTCCCGAACAAAAACGGAAGGATGCCGAATACATTGACTACCTCATTGAGGCAGTGGGCTTGACGGAGTGGCGTAATCACAAGCCCAACGAACTTTCCGGCGGGCAACGTCAGCGAGTTGCCATTGCCAGAGCATTGGTCACTCGGCCCAGTGTGGTCATGGCGGATGAGCCCACGGCAAATTTGGACAGCACCAACGGAGAAAACATTATCGCGTTGATGAAACAGATTAACCGTGAATTTCAAACTACATTTATTTTTTCCACCCACGACCAAAACATTTACAAAGACGCGGATCATGTGATTCGGCTGAAAGACGGTTCTGTGGCGGAAAATTTCCGAAGGCAGAAAAAATCGTGATTCGCTTTTCCGACGAAACAATCATTCAAGTCAGTTCCGGCAAAGGAGGCAATGGCTGTATTGCTTTCAGGCGGGAAAAGTATATTCCCAACGGCGGACCTTCCGGTGGTGACGGAGGCAAAGGCGGCGACGTTGTCTTTGCCGTGAAAAAAAATTTACGAACCCTTACTCACTTACATCATCGGCAACATTTTAAAGCAAAAAACGGTGGCGACGGAAGCGGAAACAAACGTTTCGGTAAAGACGGTGAAAATGCCACGGTTTTCGTTCCGCCGGGAACCATAATTACCGATGCCCAAACCGGCGAATTCATTGCGGAATTTGCCGCAGACTGTGATGAGGATCAAAGTTTCTTGTTCCTGGAAGGCGGAAAAGGCGGCTGGGGGAACATCCACTTCAAAAGTTCCGTAAATCAGGCACCTCGTCGGGCAAATCCCGGAGCACCCGGGGAAACTCGGGAAGTTAAAATCGAATTGAGCATAATTGCGGATGTGGGCCTGGTGGGATTTCCAAATGCGGGAAAATCCTCTCTCCTAAACTATTTTACCAATGCAAGACCGAAAATCGCCCCCTACCCTTTCACCACAAAAATTCCCAACTTGGGCGTTTTGCACACCGACCAGCAGGACATAATCATTGCGGACATTCCGGGAATTATCGAAAATGCCGGTGACGGGAAGGGACTGGGAACACGGTTTCTGAAACATATTTCCCGCACTTCCCTTTTGATTTTCATGATCGATATTGATAACAGAAATTTTTTGACGGCTCTTGACACATTAAAGGCCGAGTTACAAAAATTTTCACCGATTTTGGCAGAAAAGCCCTATATTATTTTGGCAAACAAAATGGATCTTCCCCACGGTGAAGAAAATTTTTCTCAATTCAAAGAGAAATATCCCAATGAAAAAATCGTTTCCGTTTCCGTGGCAAAGGGATGGAACATGGATGAAGCCAAAAAAGCCATAACAGAATTGGTTTTCAGCGGAACGACTCAAAAGCCCAAACGGAGCAAATTTTTGGAAACTCGCTCCGTTACCGACGGTAGCATCCAATACCCGGGACAAGAATGGACGGAATGAGGCTCGGCTTTTACGGCGGCAGTTTTGATCCACTCCATTTGGGACATCTCATTTTGGCGGATTCAGCCCGCATTGCCTTTAATTTGGACAAGGTTATTTTCGTTCCTGCCTGTATTTCCGCCCATAAACAAGGGGAAAAACCGGTGGATGGCCGGTTGCGTTACGCCATGGTGAAATCCGCAGTGGAGGAAAATCCCTTTTTTGAAGCCGACGATTGGGAAATTCAACGGGGCGGAGTGTCCCGCAGCATAGATACATTATATTATTTGAAAAAAAAATACGCCCACAGGTTGAAAGAAAATAAAATTTCGGTTATAATCGGAGATGACCTTGTGGAAGAATTTTACCGATGGAAAAATTGCGAGGAACTGGCGGAAAATTTTGACATTTTGGTGGGAAGACGGGACAATCCCGATTTTTCCACCGAAAATTTTTTCATTTCCGGAAACAAACGTTTCCCTTGCCGTTTTTTCCAAAACCCGCGAATAAGCATTTCTTCCGGCGAGGTCCGTTCCGCAATAACCAATGGCCAAAGTTGGCAATATTTCGTTCCCCAAAATGTTCGGGAGACAATTATTGCCAACGGACTTTACGGAGCAAAGGAAGGGCAAAATGGATTTTGATAAAAAAATTGGCGAAATTACGGATTTCGCACGGGAAAATTTGAGCGAAAGCCGATTCTCCCACTCTCTGTGGGTGGCAGGAACGGCGGCAGCATTTTGTGCCAATTACAATTTGAATGCATCCAGAGGATTTTTGGCGGGAATAGCCCACGATATTTGCAAAGAAATGTCCGATGAAAGGATTTGGAATTTGGCGGCAAAGGATGGATCCGAGGCGGACGAAATCGAAAGGGAAAAAATTTCTCTTTTGCACGGACGGGCGGCGGCCGTTCTTTTAAAAGAAAGATTTGCCATTGACGACGAGGAAGTTTTGGAAGCTGTGGCCCATCATACCTTTGGGAAACCGGATTTATCCGATTTGGGCCTTATGATTTTTGTTGCGGACAAGGTGGAACCCACCAGAGAACGGAAAAATGATTTGCGTGCTTTGCAAAAATTGCCTTTGCGGGAATTGGCGCGAAAAATTGTTCTTGAAAACATTGCTTATGTGAAGTTTAAAGGGAAAAAAATGTCAAATCGGACCTTTGACTTTTTGGATTGGTTGGAAGAGGTGAGTAAACAATGACGAAAAACGAGAAAGGCTCGGTAATCGTTCTTTTGATTGCAGCCGTTTTGATTGTATCCACGGGAGTTTTTTACTTTTCGTTGCGTACCGACGTGGTAACCGACGCTGTGGAAAACGAAACATTTTTGAATATGCTTTTCGTTTTGGAAGATGAAGGGCAGCCACTGGCCACCTACGTATTGATTTATTATCCGGCACTGCGGCGAGGAGCCATGTTTGACGTTCCCGGGAATATCGGAATCATTTTGAAAACCGCAGACCGATTCGGAAGAATAGATTCGGTTTACAAAACCTCAGGAATTGCCGACTAT
>JAFNZQ010000010.1 GCA_017382775.1 Spirochaetaceae bacterium | reverse complement strand
GGTTTGTTTGGGGCGAAGCGGTTTCCGTTTCAGGCACGGAAAAGTTTGTTTGAGACGGAACGGCTTCCGTTTCTGTGGCGGAAAGATTTGTTTGGGGCAAAGCGGTTTCCGTTTCAGGCACGGAAAAGTTTATTTGGTGAGAAGCGGCTTCCGTTTCTGTGGCGGAAAGATTTGTTTGGGGCAAAGCGGCTTCCGTTTCAGGCACGGAAAAGTTTGTTTGAGACGGAACGGTTTCCGTTTCTGTGGCGGAAAGGTTTGTTTGGGGCGAAGCGGTTTCCGTTTCATTGTAAACCGAGGCCATCATTTCCGAGGTAATAACCATGGAATCATCTGCGGAAAACTCACCATCGGAAAGGGGGCCACCGGAAGACAGAGCTTTGAAAACATCATCCAAGGACATGGGGACATCCTCATCCACGGAGTAAGTCTCAGGCTTCGAAGATGACACGGGAAGGTCAATTTCCGGCTCCCTTTCATCGGCGACATCATGGGGATCATCCGAGGAAGCACCCCGGTTTTCCGCCTCGGAATTGTCGGCGATTATGGTTGGGAAAGTTTCCGGTTGCGTCTCGCTTTCTGCCACAGGAGAGGTCGAAAAAATTTCTTCACTCAAAAGAGGCTCCGAATCCGAAACATTTTCCGAAAACTCATCGGTGTTTGCAGACTTGTCATTCACAGGGGAATTGTTGTCGGTGGATTTTCCCACCACACTTCCCATGTTGGCATAATCATCTATGAAAAGGAGGGCGTTAAGTTTTCCATCAATGACATCCGGACTGTCATCACCGGGAATCACGGCCTTTTCTTCCCTATTTTCAACCGGTTGAAAATTTTTTTTCCCGGGACGAACGTTTTTCTGAGGATTTTTTTCCGACCAACGCAAGAATGCGGCAAGGGGATCAATCTCTTCCTCATCGCAATTTAAAGCGGTCAACGGTCTAAATTCGGAAAAATTCGTTGACGGAACAAATTCCTCCGGTTTTTCGTGAATTGTCTCTAAATCGCTGATGAATTTTTCACTTAAAGTTATTTCCGGAGTATCTGCTTCTTCCTCAGTGCCTTGTTCAAAATCCTCTGGGGTGGGCTGTTGAATTTCCAATAAAATATCTTCGCTAATGGGACTTTCACTTAAAAAGTCGCTCCAACCGTCCATGGCGATACCAAGTTCTTCGTCGGAGCGCTTCATTTTACTGAAGTCCAGAGCCGGCTTTTCCTCTTCCGAATCCGGATAAGCCGGCAAAGGAGGTTCTTCTTGAATTGTTTCTTTTTTTTTGAAAAGATCTTTTATGTTTAATCCCATCTTGCCTCCTTCGCCGCACTTTGCAGAGGTCTGGCAAAGACTTCGTAGGAAAGCGGGCCGATTAAGTTAGCATCTGTTGCAGAATATGCCGCCACAGCGAAAAAGTAAATTTTTCCGTTTTTCAATCCGGTGATGTTAATTTCCTTGGTATTTCCCACATTTATGGGTGACAAACCTTCCAAAGCGATTCTTCCCAAGTACTCACCCGGTCTTTCTCCGTAATAAATAAGGTAACCGCCCACATTTTCGTCCACGGACAAAAGCCAGCGTAAATTGACGGCTCCGTCCAAGGGAGTTGCCAAAACGGTAAGCGGCGGCAAAGGCGGCTGAACTTCGGAATAAACCAAACTTACCTCGGAAAGAGAGGGTGAAGTCGAGCAATTTCCGTCGGGATAAAGGTTTACGGCAACTTGGAAAAATCGTCCCTGAACGCCGTTAATTTTCTCACCGGGTCGCACGGCTATCCACGGAGGATTGTCGCCGGTCATTTCGTAAAAACTGTCGCCGGCCCTTACGAAAAATTCCATTCCCGTTTGGGCTTTCTGATCGAACACGGCGTTGACACTGACAAGTTGCGAACCTTCGCCGGTGGTTTGTATGGGAGTAATTTCAATCCGTCCGCCCTTGGAAGAATAAATACTTTTGGGTTTTCCGTTGTAAACAGAGGATGAAATTGCAAAATCGTCAATATAACCGGTGAACCGAGGACAAATTTCAATTTCCGACGGATTGCCCAAATTGGCATGATTGATTGTTCCGCCTTCGTGTCCGTTTTCCGTTACATGATGCACAGCCTGAATCCTTCCATTTATGTAATATTCAACTACGCCCATTTTGTCATCATAGGAAAGAACGTGATGTGCCCATTTTTCGGGAATAATTGTGTTGTGAGATGTAATTACCACCGTTTCTTCTTCAAAAACGGGATTGGAAAAAATATTTGTGAACGTCCATTCCAGTCGGTTTTTCAAAAAAGCTGCATGTATTACTTGATAAACCACATTTTTTCCCACATTTTTGCTGGATGTCCAGGTGAAAACGCATTCGCCGCTTTCAGTGAGATGGGGCTTCATCCAAAAGTCAATGGAAAAAGAACCGGTATATCCTTGTTTTCCGAAAATGCTGTTGGGTTTTCCCGCCAACTTAATTCCGCTTGTATAACCACGGCTCAATCCGGATTTTTTACCCATAACCGCAGTGTCGGAAACAGTTATTATTGAAGAAGATGCAACTTCATAATTACCTGCTTCATCAAAAACTTCATCGTTCTCAAAGGAAAGGAACAAATCCACACTGTCATCCGGTTCAATGGAATCACCGGAAAGCTCAATGGATTCAAAGCCGAATTTTCCCACACCCTTTTG
>JAFNZQ010000100.1 GCA_017382775.1 Spirochaetaceae bacterium | reverse complement strand
TTCCGGCACCGCCATCTTTACGAAATATTTTCACGGAAATTGAAAATGATTTGGGAATACGGAACACATCTCCGTATCTGCAAAAGTGGGCGGCAGAAGGAGTCCTTTTGCTCAATGCAGTTCTAACCGTTAGGGAAAGTTTACCCAATTCCCACAAGGGAAAGGGATGGGAAATAATCACCGATAGCATAATATCCAAATTAAACCGTCGGGACGATCCAATTGTATTCATTTTGTGGGGCGCAAACGCCCGATCGAAAAAAAGCCTGATAACATCTCCAAATCACTTGGTTCTGGAAGCCGCCCACCCCTCTCCACTGTCGGCGTACAACGGTTTTTTCGGATGCAAACACTTCAGCAAATGCAACGATTTCCTTTGTCGAAATGATATATCGCCCATTGACTGGCGAACTTAACCTTGCAAAACAACGTAGGTTTTCCCGGTTCCTCCGTCTTCCGGAAGCGCAAACTTGAAGGATGCTACTTCCGGGCGACTTTTCAAATATTCGCAAACCGCGCCCTGCAAAATTCCGTTACCTTTACCATGTATGACCGAAAACCGCAAAAAATTCCGCTGAACGGCCAAATCTATCTGCTTTTCGAGCTTACTCAATGCATCTTCACGACTCAAACCCAAAAGGGATAGTTCAAATTCCGGAGATTCCTTTTGCCGTTGGACGCCTTCGAAAACAATTCCGGGCTTCGAAATATTTTTTTCCGAAGATATAAATTCCGAACTTTCCACATCCATTCGGAATGATCCCACTTGAACGGTCCAAAGTCCATTTTTCTTTTCCTTTTGAAGCGTTCCGGAAAGTCCATTCCGCATTTTTACGGTGTCTCCAACGGAAAAATTTTTGTCGGTTTCGGATTTTTCCGGAATGATTTTCGATTTTTCCTTCAAATCTGACAAGAAATTCTCTTCCGATTTTATAAAATCTTTCACCATGCGAGTTTTTTCACGGGTGATTTCACCCTCCCGCAAAAACCGAACCAAATTTTCCAGCATTTTTCGATTTTCGGAAATGAAATTTTCCGCCTCGGAAAGTTTCCCTTCTTCAAAATCACGAATTCTCTGTTGAAGTTTTTCCTCGCGTATTTTTAATTTTTCTTCCTTTTTAATGAAGTTTTCTTCCTTTAATTTCAAATCTTCCAACTTTTGCTGCAAAGATTCCGTTTTTTCGTTTAGATTTCGAATTAAACTGCGAATGTCGGCAGTTTTGTTTCCCAGATAATTCCCTGCTTCAACCAAGATTTCAGAGGGAAAACCGTTTTGAGCGGCAATTTCCAAGGCAAAACTTTCACCGATTTTGCCCGAAATCAGTTTGTAAATCGGTTTAGAGGAAACCTTATCAAATTCCACATTGCAATTCATACAACGGGGATTCGAAAAGGCGTAATTTTTCAAAACGTCATGATGGGTTGTGACCATAACAGTGGATTCTTTCTTGCAGAAAAAATCCAAAACAGCCATGGCCAAGGCCGCACCCTGTTGAGGGTCGGTACCGCTACCCAATTCGTCCAGCAAAACAAGGCTGCGAGGTGTTGAAAACTTAATGGCGGTTGCGACTGTTTTCAAATGGGATCCAAAGGTTGAAAGGGATGTGGTCAGGGATTGATCATCACCGATTAAAGCAAAAATTTTGTCAAAAATGGGAATTTCGCTTCCATCGGAAACGGGAAGCGGGAAGCCACATTGATTTAACATTGCGAACAATGCAACGGTTTTCAAGGTAGCGGTTTTTCCGCCGGTATTAGGTCCCGAAATCATCATTATGGAAACATTTTCGTCGAAAACGACATCAATGGGAACAGCTTTTTCGCCGAAAATCGGGTGTCGTGCATTGAAAAGACGAATTTTTTTCCTCGTACTTTCAGAATCTGATTTGACAATCACAGCCGAATGCTTTATCCCCCAAATCCCAATGGAAAAAACAGAATCCAACTCCGTCATCATCTTATAGGAAAGACAAAAATCCTCAAAAAATTCACTTAATTGGGACGTTAAATCCGCTAGGATTCGGGAAATTTCGGCCGCCAACTCGAATTCGACTTGAACGAGATCGTTGTTTTTCCGAACAATGGATTCCGGCTCAATGAATGTTGTGGCACCGGTATTCGAAACCTCGTATTCAATACCGGGGATTGCAAATTTTTTGTTTGTTTTAACTGCCAAAACCTGTCTCCCCGAGCGGAGAACCGGTACATCGGATTGCAAAACACCTAAAAACTTTGAGTTTGTGGTAAAATTTTTGAAAGTTTTACCGATTTCTTCCCGTATGGATTCAATTCTTTGGCGAAGAACTTTAATTGACGGAAGCTCACGAATGCGGGAGTTTTTCAAATCCACAACCGATTTGATTTTTTCCAGCGGAAGAACCAGATTTGGCAGTGATGAAGCCCGATCCGACAAAATCGGAAATTCGGATTTTGCTTCTTCGCTTTTAAAAAAATTTGTAAAGTCAATAACTCTTTGGCAAAACACGGCCAAATCCACGGACTGTTCCAGGGAAAGGCGACTTCCTTTGATTTTTAGCAGAGAGAAAGAATTTTCAAGGGGATTCCAGCCTTCAAGGGAGAAATCCTTTGAAGAACGAAGGAGTAACATTACGTCATGTACGAGTTTTTTTTTCGCTTCCACTGACGTAAAATCGGATTGGGGGGACAACTCGCGAGTTAAACGGGCTCCATCCGAACTCACCGAAAACCGCGAAACGCTTTCGAGAATTTCTGGCAAATTAACCAGTTTTGCGACTTTTTGCATTAACCCAACTGATTCAAGGCTTCTTTGACTTCGGAATATTTTGGATTGATTTGCAAGGCCCGTTGCCATGCCTGCTTGGCCCCGACCTTATCGCCACTGTCTCGTCGTGAAACCCCAAGGCGATACCACCAAAGGGCAACCGATGGCTGTTTGTGCAAGGCTGCTCCGTAAGCAATTTCAGCGTGATTGTACTTTTGCGTCAATCGAAATATTTCTCCCAAGTAGAAATATGCCCAGGGAGTTCGATCGGCATTGGGCTGTGCTACAACAAATTTTTCAAAATAGTACTTTGAGGTATCATACTTGTCCAAAGCAAAGTAAGCTTCACCGAGAGCTTCGAAAATTCGGGAATCGTTTTTGTTTAACCTCAATCCGGCCAATCCCGATTCCACAGCCTTTTCGTATTGCTTGAGTCTGAAACATACCCAACTCATAACCAAGTGAGAATCGATATTGTTGGGATTCGCGGACACTTCTTTTTGTAAAACTCCAAGTGCTTGATTGTAAAGGCGATTAGCATCCGTAATATTCCCTTCGCTTTCCAAGGAACGCCCTTTTCTGTATAATTCGAGGGCATCTTCCGGCTGTTGCACTTGAGCAAAAAGTCCAACAGTTAAAAACAACGAAACTAAGAAAAAGGAAAATTTACGCATGTCTTATTATATATCAACCTTTTTTTTCTGTCAATAGGTAAGTTTGGCTTTCGCAACAGATTTTTTAAATTTTCTATTTGGAATTGTATCGCCCCAACTATTCGAATTTTTCGAATAGTTCATTTCCCGTCCACATCTGATGACCACACAAAAAAGTCGGCCTGTCACTATGCAAAACCGGTGGGCGAACTATTCGAATTTTTCAAATAGTTCACCCCCCCCCGTACCGCATCGCATACATCGCAACCAGCGCCATCCACGAAACATGCTAAATTCCAACCACTATGTAACCTCAATGGCAAAATCCAACTATTCGAATTTTTCGAATAGTTCACCACAATATCTCATATAGGCAGAAAGGATGGGGATGCCAAGAAAAAAAACTTGACAAACGGATAAAAATATGGTATAATCGACTATCTAAGACTTTGGAGGAAAATATGGCAAAAATTCGTGTTGGCGTTGCCGGTTATGGAACGATCGGGCAGCGTTTGGCTGATGGTGTTGCACTTCAGGAAGATATGGAATTGGTAGGTGTTGCCGATTTAGAACCTACGTTGGCAGTTCGTGCACTGAAAGAAAAGGGAATGCCCTATAACCTTTATTTAGTGGCAGGTGCAGACAAATCAAAATTTGATGCACTCAACATCCCTGTATCCGGAACATTCGATGACCTGGTTAATAGTGTGGACATCATGTTGGATTCTTCACCCGGAGGAATCGGAGC
>JAFNZQ010000099.1 GCA_017382775.1 Spirochaetaceae bacterium | reverse complement strand
TTTCTTTTTCTTCCACCATTTTTGAATAGGCGGCTTCCACATCGTCCATGGCCTTATTGGCGGCGGACACATTTGTATCTGCGGAAACGGCGTCATTTTTTTGTACCGCAGCCTTTGCATCTGCCAAAAATTTTGAAATTTCATTATCGGCTTCACTGCCGTTTTCAATAACGGAGGCGTTTTTTAAGTCGTTGTAACGTTTTTCCGCCGCAGCCAAATCTTGTTGAGCGGCAGCGGTTCTGGCTGCAATATTTTTTTGCACTGCCGACATGGCATCGTTTGCAGCCTTCACCTGTTTGGACACTTCGGAAAAGTTGTCGGCCTTCAAAGCCGCATCGGCAGCGGACAAGGCTGCATCAATTTTTTGCGCATCCCCATCACCCTTTTGCAAGGTGTTGGCGGTGAGTAATTTTCCGTAAGCGGTTTTTGCGTCGGAAATTTGCTTTTGAGCCTCTTTCCGTTTAGCCAAAAGCAAATCAATTTTGGATTTTTCCGCAAGACTTGCAGCGGTGTTGAATTTAAGAATGGCCGGCTTATAACCTTCATTTTCCAGTTTATCCGGATCTGTCATTTGTGCCACGGAACTCAAAAGTGAATTTCCCTCATTTAGTGCTGCAACGGCCTTATCGAAACCGGCCTTTGCGGTGGCATCCTTGTCGGCACCGGCAGCCTTGGCATCGGAAATTGCCTTTTCGGCAGCGGCTTTGGCTTCCTTGGCTCGGTCTTCGTAGTGAGTCTTTAGAGCCGCCAAAATTGCCGCATCCAAGGCTTCCTTTGTTGCAGGGGCTTTTTCAATGGATGTGGAATATTCGCCGTCGTTATGAAGCTGAATATTTTCAGCGGAAAGCCCGGTGGCATTTTTATAAAGTTCGCCGTCGCGAAAATTTTGTGCAAAAACAGGCAAACCCACAAGTATCAATAACAATGAAATAATTTTGTTTTTGTTCATGATTCACCTACTTTTTATTGTTTTTATTGCCGGATTTGCTTTTTTCCAATTCGTTTACGAGAAATTCCAGCTTTTGGGTTTTCTCCCGAATGATTTTGATTTCCGCCTCACTTTCCGCCAACAACTTTTCGATTTCTTCCGTGAGTTGTTTAATGCTGTCTCGGATTTGCTCCAAAGAGCCCAGAGAAACATCGTAATTTGTATCAACTTTGGCAGTTTCGTATTCGGAAGCGATGGTACTGTATCTTTCTTCCGCAGAGATTTTTACTCGGATTTGCTCGGCTCGTGCAAATATTTCATCGATTTCCTTTTGCAATTCTGCCGAATAAGCGGGCATTCCCTCATCCAAGGTCAATTGGTATTTTTCGATGGCAGTTAGCAAAAGAGCCTTTGCTTCCTTCAATTCTTCTTCCGCCGCAATTAATTCATTTGCCCGATTGAACTCGGATTCTGCCTCGGAAAAAGGGGCTTCGGCCAATTTTGTAACTCGTTCATAACGCACAGCCCTATCTCGCAAAGACCGGGCCGCTTCCAGTTCCTTTGTGGGAACGCTGGAACACGATATTGCAACAAGCACGGAACTTATTGCAAAAATTTTTAACAAATAAATCATTTTTCCCCTCACGATTTTCTAAAGACTATAGTCGCACCCTCGTCTACTTTTCTCACTTCCAACCGAGTGGAACTGGTAAAATGTCCATACCAAACCACACCTTCCGGTAAGGAAACCCAATCATTATCGAAAAACCGCTCTTCCACATAGAATTCCGCTTCTTTTTTGTCGATGGAGCAAGTTCCCCGAAAGCAGTCATCGTCATTTTCTCTCAATATCCAGTTGGGTGCAGAAATAACCAATGTGGATGTTCCGGAAACGGACGTCCACGTTGTATCTGAAAAATTGTTGCATGAGATAATAAACCCTGCCGTTAAGATCAGAAGGCCAACAAGTTTTTTCACCGTCTAACAAACTCCATCACAGTGTTACCGGATCCCTTATCCAGGATTAACTTATCTCCCACAAAGGTTATAACGTATTTACGCGGTTCCATTCCCACCCAAACATTTGTACCGTCATTATTGTTTACATATTTTTGTGTTGCGGTGAGTTGAAGGTAATTATCCCTCTCCACATAAGAACCTTTCTCTCCACTCAACTCCGATGCATCAAACATTGTCCAATTTCCATCCCCAAAGGAAAACTCCATGGTTCCGCAATACCACCG
>JAFNZQ010000098.1 GCA_017382775.1 Spirochaetaceae bacterium | reverse complement strand
GGAACTGTTGTTACCGGTCGTGTTGAACGCGGTGAAATCAAACTCAACGAAGAAGTTGAAATCGTCGGTATTCGCGAAACACAGAAAACTGTTGTTACCGGTATCGAAATGTTCAACAAATTGTTGGATTCCGGTGAAGCCGGAGACAACATCGGTGCATTGCTCCGCGGTATTGACAAAAAAGCTGTTGAACGCGGTCAGGTTTTGGCTAAACCCGGAACAATCACACCTCACACAAAATTCAAGGCTCAGATTTACGTTTTGAGCAAGGAAGAAGGTGGTCGCCACAGTCCTTTCTTCACCGGATATCGCCCTCAGTTCTATTTCCGAACTACCGATATTACCGGAACCGTTAATCTTCCCGATGGTGTTGAAATGGTTAAACCCGGTGACAATGTTGAGATTATTGGTGAGTTGATTCACCCCATCGCCATGGATAAAGGTTTGAAACTTGCTATCCGTGAAGGTGGTCGAACAATTGCTTCCGGACAGGTTACGGAAATCATTGCATAATCGATGAAAAAATTCAGTCGGCATTTGTCGGCTGAATTTTTTTGCAGTTAAGGAGATCAAATGTCTGCGGACAGAATACGTGTAAAACTTCGTGCCTTTGATGTAACTTTGATTGATCAAAGTGCACACGACATTGTTAAGGCTGTGGAAGGTTCCGGTGCTAAGGTTTTGGGTCCCATCCCTCTTCCCACCCATGTTGATAAATTCACTGTTTTGCGTTCTCCCCACGTTAATAAAAAATCGCGGGAGCAGTTTGAAATGCGCACTCACAAGCGCCTTATCGATATAATTAAGCCTTCCAAGGATGTTATGACAGCCCTTGAAAAGCTTGAGTTGCCGGCCGGCGTTGATGTTGAAGTAAGATAGAGTTTTTTCAGATACGGTTCCTTAAAGGTCAAGGAATGGCGGTCTGTTAAAGGAGATTTTTTGTGTTAGGTTTGATTGCAAAAAAAGAAGGGATGACACAGGTTTTTGATGAACAGGGAGTTTTTATTCCTGTTACCGTTATTCGTGTCGAACCCAATCAAGTTGTGGCCTTAAAGAAAAAAGAAACTTGCGGTTACGAAGCTGTGGTTTTGGGGATTGGCGATAAACGCAAGTCCACAACAACCAAGTCCTATGCCGGACAGTTTCCGGAAGGTGTTGCCACAAAGCAAGTTTTGAAGGAATTCCGCGATTTTGACAATGAGGTTGCCGTAGGCGACAAATTGGGTGCGGAAATTTTCGATGGTGTTCGTTTTTTGGATGTCACTGCCACTTCCAAGGGAAAGGGTTTTCAGGGCGTTATGAAGCGATGGGGATTTCACGGTGGACGTGCCGCTCACGGTTCTAAATTTCACCGAGAAGCCGGTTCTACCGGTCAGTGTACTTCTCCCGGACGTACTTTCAAGAACGTTAAAATGCCCGGTCGCATGGGGCGTGAAAAAGTGACTGTTCAGAATTTGCAGGTTGTCAAGGTAGATGCCGAAATGGGTGTCATTTTGGTTCGGGGTTCTGTTCCCGGTGTAAAAAACTGTACCTTAATTGTCAAGTCTGCGGTAAAAAAAGAGTTTTAACGGCAGGAGACGATAATGGAAAAGAAGGTTTTTTCAGTAGACGGTAAAGAATTGCGCACTGTTAATCTTGATGACGCGGTTTTTAATCTTCCCGTAAATGAAGATGTTATTTACTATGCTGTTACCAATGAGCTTGCCAATATGCGTGTGGGTACGGCTTGCACAAAGACAAGGGCCGAAGTTCACGGCTCCAATGCAAAGCCCTATTCCCAAAAAGGACGCGGTGTGGCTCGTCGTGGTGATAAAAAGTCTCCCCTTTTGCGAGGAGGCGGTGTTATTTTCGGTCCGAAACCCAGGGATTTCAGCTATGCAATGCCCAAAAAGGCAAAAAGATTGGCAATGAAGTCACTTTTGAGTTTGAAAGCACAAACGGATCGACTCACAATTATTGAAGATTTTACAATTGAAAGCGGAAAAACAAAGGATTTGTGCAAAATCCTCGCTAACTTTGTGAATAATGAGCGTACAGTTATTGTGTTGAAAGATGATGATCCCATGTTGAAACGTGCGGGACGCAATATTCCCCGTGTCTCTTTCTTGTCATATAACCGTCTTCGTGCTCATGATTTATTCTACGCGAGAAAGGTTTTGATGCTTGAAACAGCCACAAAAAATCTTTCGGATTTTTATGGCAATAAGGAGGCGGACAATGTGTAATGAAGACATTATCATAGCTCCGATTCTTTCGGAAAAAGCCACGGCTTTGCGTGAAGAAGGAAAATACGTTTTTAAGGTGGATCGCCGTGCCAACAAGCCGCAGATTTCTGCAGCGGTGAGTGCACTTTTCAACGTAAAGGTAGAAAAAGTTACCGTGATGAACGTCTTCGGTAAAATCAAGAGGCTTCGCACCCGCGAAGGTCGCACACCTTCTTGGAAGAAGGCAATTGTTAAGCTCGCTGAAGGGCAAACGATTAGCACTTTTGAAGGCGTTTAAGGATAGGGGGATTTGATGGCTCTTAAAACATATAAGCCCATTACACCGGGATTGCGCGGTCGTGTAGATCTTCGAAAGGATGATATTACCGCACAGAAACCCGAGAAGTCTTTGACTCATGGAAAAAAGAACAATGCGGGTCGCGGTTCCAGCGGAAGAATTTCCGTTCGCCATAAAGGTGGCGGACATAAACGTCGCTATCGCGAAATTGATTTCCGCCGAAATAAATTGGGCGTACCCGGAGTGGTTCACTCAATCGAATACGATCCCAACCGCAGTGCCAACATTGCACTCATTTTTTATGTTGACGGCGAAAAACGCTACATTTTGGCTCCCCGCGACATTAAAGTCGGACAGAAAATCCTGGCCGGTGAATCTTCCCCCTTGGAAGTGGGAAATGCCCTTCCTTTGGAAGCAATTCCCGTTGGTTTTACCGTTCACAACGTAGAACTTACCTTGGGACGTGGCGGACAGATGGTTCGTTCTGCCGGTGAAAGTGCATTGATTGCCGCAAAAGACGGTGATTACGTTGCTGTTAAATTGCCTTCCGGTGAGGTTCGACGTGTTCACAAAAAGTGCTATGCAACCATCGGTATTGTGGGTAATGAAGACCACATGAACGTTCGTTTGGGAAAAGCCGGTCGTGCTCGTTGGCGCGGTGTGCGTCCTTCCGTTCGTGGTATGGCTATGAACCCGGTTGATCACCCGCTGGGTGGTGGTGAAGGCGCCGGAAAGGGACGAAATCCCGTAACGCCTTGGGGACAACCTTGTCGTGGTTACAAAACCCGCAAAAAACGCAAGGTTTCAAGTCGATTTATTATTTCGCGCCGAAAGGCTCGCTAAGGAGATTTAAGTGTCTAGGTCTGTGAAAAAAGGCCCTTTTATTGAAAAGAGCCTTTACAAAAAAGTTTTAGAAATGAATAAGCAGAGCGATAAAAGGCCGATAAAGACTTATTCGCGCTGTTCAACGATTATACCGGAAATGGTTGGTAATACGATTTCCGTTCATAACGGAAAAACCTTTGTTCCGGTTTACATCACCGAAAACTTGGTTGGACATAAGCTGGGTGAATTTTCTCCCACACGTATCTTCCGCGGCCACGCCGGTTCCGATAAAAAGGCCGGTAAATAGGAGTTATTATGGCAGTGAAACAGTATATTGCAAAAACACGGTTCGTAATTGCATCTCCTGCAAAGGTTCGCCCTGTGGCCGATGTGGTGCGACGAAAACCTTGTACAAAGGCTTTGGCTTTGCTTGAAAACATGCCTCAAAAAGGTGCAAAGCTCATCTACAAGACTGTAAAGTCCGCTGTAGCCAACGCTCTCGATCTTAACAAGAAGCTTGATGAAGACATGCTTTTTATCAAAGAAATTCGCGTTGATGAAGGTCCGCGTTTGAAACGACTTGCTTATCGTTCTCGCGGTCGTGCGGATATGACCTTAAAACGAATGTGTCACATCACCGTTGTGGTGGACGAAGTGGCAGAGGAGTAAAATGTGGGACAGAAAGTAAACCCAATAGGATTGAGACTTGGTATCAATAAGACTTGGCAATCTCGCTGGTATGCTCGTTCCGGTGACTATGCGGAATTTTTGCATGAAGATTTGAATATCCGCAAGGTTTTGCTGGGGTTGCCCGAATGCCAAAATGCCGGTATTGCCGAGGTTAGCATTATTCGCCATCCTCAACGCGTGACTGTGGCAATTCACACCGCTCGTCCCGCTGTTATCATCGGATTGAAAGGTGCTAACGTTGAACAAATCGGTGCCAGATTGCAGGCTCACGTTTCCAAGAAGTTGCAAATCAAGGTTATCGAAATCAAACGTGCTGAAGTGAATGCAAATCTCGTGGCACAGAACATTGCTCGCCAGCTTGCCGGACGCAGTTCCTTCCGCAAGGTTGTTAAGCAATCCGCTTCCGGTGCCATTAAAGGTGGCTGTCAGGGAATTAAAATCCGTCTTAGCGGACGTCTAGGCGGTGCTGAAATGTCACGAACCGATGAGTATAAAGAAGGCCGCGTGCCTTTGCATACTTTGCGTGCCGATGTGGATTTCGGTTTTGCCGAATCTTTGACTACATTCGGAAAAATCGGTGTTAAGGTTTGGATTTTCAACGGAATGATGTACGGAAAGGATCATCAGGATGATGCCGGACAGTTGATGCGTAAGTCTCGCGAACGCAGAAATGCTTCCGACAATGATCGCTCCGCTCGTTCTTCCAAAGGTAAAAAGGAAGCATCCGAGAACGTAGAAAAAAAATCGGAAGAAAAATCGGCAAAGAAAGAAAAGACAGCCGATGCTAAATCAGATAAAAAAACACGTTCCACACGTGCTTCCAAGTCTGTCAAGGAGGTAAGCGATGGCTCTGAGTCCCAAGAGAGTTAAGCATAGAAAAGTTCAGCGTGGTCGCATACACGGTATAGCCACCCGCGGCTGTGAATTGGATCAAGGGGAATTCGCATTGGTTGCCCTCGAACCCTTTTGGTTGAAAGCCAACCAAATCGAGGCTGCTCGTGTTGCAATGAACCGTCGTATGAATCGTAAAGGTAAGGTTTGGATTCGGATTTTTCCGGATAAGCCCTATTCCAAAAAACCTGCGGAAACTCGTATGGGTAAGGGAAAGGGTGCCCCCGAATACTGGGTGGCGGTTATTAAACCCGGCCAAATCATCTTTGAAGTTGCAGGCGTTGACAGAGAAATTGCCGAAAGTGCAATGCAGTTGGCAGGCAGCAAGTTGCCTTTCAAAACAAAGATTGCCTACAGTAACGTGGTTGAGTGAGGTGTGGAATGGCAAAGAAAGTTGACCTTAAAAGTATGACTAAAGCCGAACTCATCGTTAAAAGAGATGAGATGAAGCGAAAATATATGGATTTACGCTTCCAAATGGTTTTGGGACATGTTGAAAACCCGATGATGAAGAAAACCATGCGACGTGAAATTGCACGGTTGAATACCTTCATTCGTCAGAAAGAAATTGCCGAGCAGGCAAAGTAGGAGTAAATCGTGGAAGGACAAGAGAATAAAAAGGCTGTTCAGCGCGAGTTCGTAGGGCTTGTATCCAGTGACAAAATGCAGAAGACCATTGTTGTCAGTGTTTCTACTCGCAAATTGCATCCCTTGTACAAGAAGTATGTTACTCGCTCCAAGAAATACAAAGCTCACGATGAAAATAACGACGCCCACATTGGTGATACGGTTCGTATTGTTGAATGTCGTCCTTTAAGTAAGGATAAGCGCTGGCGACTCGTTGAAATTATAGAGAGGGCGAGGTAAAAAATGGTTCAGATGCAGACTTATTTGAATGTTGCCGACAACTCGGGCGCAAAACGGGTGCAGTGCATCAAAGTTTTGGGCGGTTCGAAACGTCGTTGCGCAAGCATTGGCGACATCATTGTTGTTGCGGTAAAGGATGCAATTCCCACTTCCGCAATCAAGAAGGGAACGGTGGAAAAAGCCGTTATCGTTCGTGTGGCAAAAGAATATCGCCGCCCGGATGGAACTTACATCCGTTTTGACGACAACGCTTGTGTTATCGTTGATGATGCAAAAAACCCCAAGGGTAAGCGCGTTTTCGGTCCCGTTGCTCGCGAGCTTCGTGATATGGATTTCATGAAGATTGTGTCATTGGCACCGGAAGTACTTTAAGGAGATCGTGATGAAAGTGACGGATCATAAATGGAAAATTCGCCGTGACGATACTGTTGAAATCATTGCCGGCAAGGACAAAGGTAAACAAGGAACCATTGTTCGTGTTTTGCGAAAGAAAAACAAGGTTGTGGTTTCCGGTTTGAACATCGTTAAAAAGGCGATGAAACGTCGTTCTCAAAACGACAAAGGTGGGATCATCGAAATTGAAGCACCGATTGATGTTTCAAATGTCATGATTGTTTGTAAAAAATGCGGTCCGGTTAAAATCGGATACAAAATTGAAGGCGACACGAAAAAACGTGTTTGCCGTAAATGTGGAGAAATCTTATAATGGCAGATTATGTACCTCGGCTTAAGAAAGTCTACAAAGAGAAAATAGCCGGTGAGCTGTTTAAGGAACTGGGCTATAAGTCGGTCATGGAGATCCCCAAGTTGACAAAAATTGTTGTTAGCATGGGTGTCGGAGAAGCCTTGACCAACAAGAAACTTCTTGATGCCGCAGCGTCTGATATCACCTTGATTACGGGTCAGCACGCTGTGAAAACCAAGGCGAAGAAAAGTATTGCGAACTTTAAGTTGCGACAGGGCAACGAAATCGGCGTAATGGTAACTTTGCGCGGTTCAAGAATGTACGAATTCTTAGATAGGCTTGTGAATGTGGCATTGCCACGTGTTAAGGATTTTCGCGGAGTTAATCCCAACGGTTTTGACGGACACGGAAATTATTCACTTGGAGTTACGGAACAGATTATCTTTCCCGAAATTGACTTCGACAAGATCGAAAAAATTATGGGTATGAACATCAATATCGTAACTACGGCAAAAACGGACAATGACGGACGCGCCTTGTTGGCCAAGTTCGGAATGCCGTTCAGGAAGTAGGTGAAGTATGGCAAAGAAATGCTTGATAATAAAGGCGAATTCAACGCCAAAATATAGGACAAGAAAGTATAACCGTTGTCGAATCTGCGGTCGTCCAAGAGGATATTTGCGAAAATTTCAGATGTGTCGTCTGTGTTTCCGTAAATTGGCAAGCGAGGGAATGTTGCCCGGCGTTACAAAGTCAAGCTGGTAGGAGGAAGAATTATGGGTGTTTCAGATCCTGTGGCTGACATGTTGACAAAGGTGCGCAACGCCATTATGGCTAAGCACGAAAATGTTGATATTTCGGTTTCAAAATTAAAGCTTGAAATCATAAAGATTTTTAAGGAAGAAGGGTATATTAAGAACTACAAAGAATTGGAAGGGGAAAAACATCCCACCATTCGTGTTTTCTTGAAATACACAGATAAAGAGGAATCCGTGATTCACGGAATTAAGCGAATTTCCACACCCGGACGCCGTGTGTATGCAGGCTACAAAGATATG
Source organism: Spirochaetaceae bacterium (assembly GCA_017382775.1). Taxonomy (GTDB): domain Bacteria; phylum Spirochaetota; class Spirochaetia; order Treponematales; family Treponemataceae; genus RGIG268. The sequence continues at coordinate 931 of JAFNZQ010000098.1, read as the reverse complement.
CCCCGTGTTTACAACGGTTACGGCACTTTGATTGTTTCCACATCTCTTGGTGTTATCACGGGTAAGCATGCCACCGAAAAAATGGTGGGCGGTGAGCTTTTGTGCTCTATTTGGTAGGAGATTGATATGTCAAGAATTGGAAAAATGCCGATTAAAATTCCTGCCGGAGTAAAAGTGACCGTTTCGGAAAATTGCGTTTCCGTTGAGGGTCCGAAAGGAAAATTAGAGCAAACTTATTTGCCCCTTGTTAAGGTTAAGGTTGAGGAAGAAAACGTTATTGTGGAACGAATTGACGATACAAAGCCGGCTCGTTCCGCCCACGGACTTTATCGCAGCCTTATTAACAACATGGTTGTGGGTGTTTCCGAAGGATTTTCCAAAACCCTTGCGATTATCGGTGTAGGTTATCGCGCTGAGGTACAGGGAAACCTTCTCGTTATGAACCTTGGTTATTCCAATGAATTTATTGCCGGTGCCAGTCGGAAATAAAGTCATTCTTAATGGTCAACTTCTAATTGAATATAACGGTGTATATTACAACATTTTAGGAGTACAACTCTAAACAACCGCTACACAACCGCTACACAACCGCTACACAACTCTAATATGAATATAGCCGAAGAAATCCGTTGCCTCTGTCGCGAGAAGAACGCCATCATCATGGCGCACTATTATCAACGCCCTGAGATTCAAGACATCGCAGACTTCGTAGGCGACTCGCTTGCCTTGGCACAAGTGGCTGCCAAAACAGATGCCGACATCATCGTGATGTGTGGCGTACATTTCATGGCAGAAACAGCAAAGATCCTCTGTCCCGACAAGAAAGTGCTTATTCCTGCGCCAGAGGCAGGTTGCTCGTTGGCAGATAGCTGCAAAGCGGCTGACCTCGCTGCATGGAAAGCTGCTCACCCTGACCATATGGTCGTGTCGT
>JAFNZQ010000097.1 GCA_017382775.1 Spirochaetaceae bacterium | reverse complement strand
CCGTCTTCGGTGAAAACCGCAGCGGTTTCTTCCGGCATATTGTAGTAGCCTTTCATCACCATGGGACCTTTAACCACAATTTCACCCACACCCCTTTCATCGGGATCAAGGATTTTAATGGTCATATCGTTTCGATCAAAACGTCCCACACTGTCGATTTTGAAATTTTCCTTGGGATTAAGGGTCAGAATGGGGGCCGTCTCCGTAAGTCCGTAGCCTTGAACGAAGTCCACGCCCAACTGATTATACTGTTTGAAAACGGCGGGAGCCAAAGGTCCGCCGCCGGAAATCATAATGCGAATATTGCTCAAGTTGGCCTTTTTCAAAATGCTTCCGAAAAATACTCTTCCGGGATTTTTTCCGGTGAGTTTTTTTATAGCATAGGAAAGGCCCATAAGTGCGCGGATTATACCGTAAACGATGGGGCCTTTTTTTCGTACACCCTTCATTATTCCGTCCAAAAGTTTGTTAAACAACAAGGGAACGCCAAGGAACATGGTGATTTTACCCTCTCGCAACTCTTTCATCATTTTTGTAACGGCCATGGTTTTGCCGAATACGGTTTCCGCACCCACGGAAAGGCTTTCAATGAACACGGCCTGCATGGTGTAGGAATGGTGAATGGGCAACAGGGCGTAGAATACGTCTGTGCAATACAGCTTCAAATTGGCCTGGGCGATAAAACAGCAGGATACAAAATTTTTGTGGGTAAGCATAACGCCCTTGGGATTTCCCGTGGTTCCGGAAGTGAAAAGAATTGCGGCCACATCCTCTTCAACGGGACTTTCCAATTCGTACTCTTTGTCGGCCTTCAATGAAAAAACATATTTTTCCGAAAATTTGGTACTTAAAGAAAATACCTCCATTTGCAATGAAGCCGAAAAGGTTTCGAAACGTTCTTCATCCACAAAGAACAATTTAGGCCGGGATGCATTCAAAAGATTTTGAATTTCATCATCCCGAAGGGAATAATCAATGGGCACAATGATGGCTCCGCAAAAATTTGTGGCCAAATATACGCACACCCATTCGGTGGAATTTTTTCCGCTCACAGCCACTCTGTCGCCTTTGCCAACTCCCCGAGAACGCAAAAATTGTGCCAGTGTGAGAATGGTTTCCAAGGCGGCATTGTAGGTTAAAGTTCTTCGTTGGGGTAAAAAATCCGTGAAGCAATTTCTTTCCCCAAAACGTTTTGTTGATATTTTGAAAAGTTCCGGTAATGTGGGCCATTCTCCGTTGAACAACGTTCCGCGGTACTCATCTAAAAAAGAATAGGCCGTAATACGCTTTTTTTCTGCCATTAGTGTCTCCCTAATATTTTTTCACTTTTTTTGACACTTTTTTTTAAAAAAGGTTGCATTTTCTGTTGCTTTTTCTTTCAAAATGTGTTATAAATATATATGCAGTAATACATAAAGTTTTATTTTACTGTGGAGGTTTTTAACCTATGAGAAAAATTGCTTTAATCCTGTCGCTTTGCTGTTTCATACCGTTTACGGTTATGGCACAACGATCATCGGTTATGATTAAGAGTTCTCTCGATGATCCCCGCGGGGAATTTGTAAAGCACGCGAAAACTTTTTTAGGTGTACCCTACTCTTACGGTGGGATGTCACGGGACGGTCTTGATTGTTCCGGATTTGTAAATCTTGTAACCTTCGAAGCCTTTGATGTGGCCCTGCCTCGTTCCGCAGCCCAGTTATTCGCCCAAACCGAAGCCGTCTCCGAAATAGACAAACAATTGGGCGACTTGGTGTTTTTCAGAACCACCGGCTCAACCATTTCCCATGTGGGAATTTACTTAGGGGGAAATAAATTTATCCACTGTGCCAGTGATGGTCCCCACACCGGTGTGATTATTTCATCTTTGGAAGAATCTTACTGGCAAAGAACCTATGTTGCGGCCCGTCGTATTCTACCCTCGGATATGCGATATAACGAACGGGAATTTCAACAAAATTTTCTTTTAAAATCCGATGCCAAGGAAACTACCAAGGAAGCCATACAAGAAAGTCCGCAAAAACGCCTAATGACCTTTGAGTTTTCCGGAGCTTGGGATTGGGGTTTCATAAACGAAAATGCCGATTTCGGTTTTATGACTCGTGGTGGCATTCTCGGTGTGGATATGATTTTTTCCGACCGGATAATAAAACCGGGAATTGGTACCCAAGTGCGTATCACTTCGGTTTTTGGCGGCTTTTATGTGCCCCTGTATCTTTCCGTTTCCATACCGGGTAATTTTCGATTTTACACCGGATGTGTTTTCGAAACACAAAGCGGAACATTGGGTAACTATACATTGTCCGTTGACGGTTGGTTTTATTCCAAAGCCTTGTGGTCCATCGCCGGTCTTAACTGGAGTTTTCCGCCAATGCGCCT
>JAFNZQ010000096.1 GCA_017382775.1 Spirochaetaceae bacterium | reverse complement strand
TTTGTCGATCCGCCGGAATGCTGGAAATACTTGCATCGAAAGTTTCTTTCGGCGTTACGTTAAAAACGTCCTTTCCCAACACCGTCACTTCACCGGAATCCGCCTTTCGAAGCCCTGTTAGAACCTCAACCAACTCGGTTTGACCGTTTCCGTCAACTCCGGCCAATCCCACAATTTCCCCTCTGCGAACCGAGAGATTTAACCCTTTCAAAATTTCAACGCCTCGATAGTCCTTTGCGCGAATGTTTTTCACATCCAGGATAACCTCACCCGGTTGCTGATCCTTTTTGTCCACTTTAAAATTCACATCCCGTCCCACCATCATTGCAGCCAATTCGTTTTCATTTACGTCTTTCACATTCACTGTTGCCACATATTTTCCTTGACGAATAATTGTGCAACGATGGGAAGATGCAGTAATTTCCTTTAATTTATGCGTGATCAAAATTATGCTTTTCCCGTCGGCTGTAAGATTTTTAATAATCTCCATAAGGCCTTCAATTTCTTGGGGAGTGAGAGATGCAGTGGGTTCGTCCAAAATCAAAACATCGGCGCCACGGTATAAAACCTTCAAAATTTCAACCCGCTGTTGCATTCCCACGGAAATATCTTCAATTTTTGCATCCGGATCGATTTTCATATTGTAGCGTTCGGACAATTCCAACACTTTTTTCCGGGCAATTTTTTTATCCACCACAAGGCCCTTTGTAGGCTCCACGCCCAAAATTATATTATCCGTTACCGAAAATGGCTGAATCAACATAAAATGCTGATGGACCATTCCAATTCCCATGTCAATGGCATTTTTGGGGCTATGGAAAACAACTTCTTTTCCATTTAACTCAATTTTACCGCTTGTGGGTTTATATAAACCGCAAAGAACGTTCATCAAGGTGCTTTTTCCGGCTCCATTTTCCCCCAAAATGGCATGCACCTCGCCTTTATGAACAGTCAGGTTAATGTGATCGTTGGCAACAAAGTCACCAAATTTTTTCACAATATCTTTCATGGCGATTACTACCGTGTTTTCATCCAAAGTTGTTTCCAAGTTCTCCACCTTTCTTTTATTAAATATTTTTATGTAATTACCACATTTTTAAATCCGCGATTTTTCAAAATTTGGGCAAGTTCTTCCAGATATTTTTGATCGGGAACTTGATAGTGGGAATATTCTTTCCGAACCCCCATAGGTCTGTATGCAATTAGTTTAATCCGAAAATCTTGGATTGCAAGATAGGGCGATAAAAATTCCGCCATTTCGATAATGCTCCGTCGCGTATCGTACAAATCCGGAACAATAACGGAACGAACCTCATGGAGTTTTTTATTTTCCGCGAGGAAAGCTCCATTTTCCAAAACAGTTTTGTTCCCCACATCGGTGATTTTAACATGTTCGTCGTTCCGAAAGGCTTTTATGTCCAACATGACTCCATCAGTAACTTTCAAAAGATTGGGGTATTGATTAAAGGGGATCGTACCGTTGCTGTCAATTAAAGTGGTTAAATTGTCCTTTTTGGCAAGAACAAACAAGTCTTCCAAAAAACCCGGATGCAACATACATTCTCCACCGGAAACGGTTATTCCGCGAATAAAGGGAATCTGCTTACGAACCTTTGCGTAAACCTCTTCCGCAGTCATAATGGCCGTTCGCGGTGAACTGTCATGGGGACAGAGATGAATACAGGTGTCGCATTGAACACACAACTGCGGATGATAAATGATTTTACCATCCGCGGTTTTTTCCAAGGCCTTTTTGGGGCATTTTTCCACACAGAGACCACAACGGACACAAATCGCCCGAGTTTCCGGATTGTGACAATACTTACAGTTGATATTACAACCTTGAAGAAAAATTGCCGTTCGATTTCCCGGTCCGTCAACGCTACTAAATGGAATAATCTTGTTTATAACAGCCTGCATCAGCGAACCTTTCGCTCGCCAACGCGACCATTTTCAAACACACT
>JAFNZQ010000095.1 GCA_017382775.1 Spirochaetaceae bacterium | reverse complement strand
TAACTCGTTTTACAAAAGGCGGCGAATATCGTGTGGTGGGAGCGAAAATGTTGCTGGGGCTGTTGTTTTCACTGAGGGGAACCACCTTCGTCTACCAAGGTCAAGAAATCGGAATGACCAACGGTGCCTTTAATTCCCTGGACGAAATAATGGATATCGAAAGCCATAATGTGGACAAAATGGCAAAGCGACTGGGAATTTTCCAACCCTTCCGCTGGAAAATGATAAAGGCAACCACACGAGACAATGCCCGAACGCCAATGCAATGGAGCGAAAAGGATGGAGCCGGCTTTACCTCGGGGAAACCCTGGTTGAAATTCAATCCCAATTACAAAGAAGTAAACGTGGCTGCGGATTCGGCTTCTCCCACCGGCGTAATTGCCTTTTTCAAAAAAATAAACGCTTTCAAAAAGGCCTCGGCGGTGCTGAAAGACGGCTCGTTCACATCATTGGCGGAAACAAAGGACCTGTACGCATTCCGCCGTGAATACAACGGTGAAAAACTCGTCGTTCTGTGCAACTTCAAAACCGGAATTACGAAACTGCCCTCTTCCGTGGTGGCGGAAATTTCCGGTGGCGAAACGGCTCTGTCCAACTACGAAAACACCGCAGCCATTGCCCCCTTGAAAGCCTACGAATTTCGTCTCGTAAAGGTGGCAAAATGATCGAAGTTATTGACAAAACCTTTTTTCTTCACACGGAAAGCACGTCCTACATTTTTCGTGTGACGGAAAATGGTCATGTGGAACACTTGTTCTACGGCAACAAAGTTTCTTCCGGGGATGAAACAATTCTTTCCAAGAAAAACACCTTTGTGCAAGGCTCTGCTGTGGATTACACCCCCGAGACGCCCGGTTATTGTTTAGACAACCTGCTTTTGGAATATTCCGGTGTGGGAAAAGGGGACTATCGCCACAGTCCCGTGGAAATAATAATGCCCGACGGCAGTTTTATCACGGACTTTGTCTATCAGTCACACTCCATAACCCATCAGCCCTACTCCACCAAGGAACTTCCCACGGCCTACGGCGACGGCGAAACCTTGACGATTACCTTGGGGGATAAAAAATTTTCGAAAATTTTACTTCACCTAAATTATACCGTTTTTGAAAAATCCAATGTGATTTGCCGAAACGTTGAAATTCACAATAATTGCCATGGGGAAATCACAATCCGAAAATTGATGAGTTTTATGATGGACATTCCCGCAGGCCAATACGATTTAATCACCTTTGACGGCGCTTGGGCAAAAGAGGCACATCTCCATCGCCGTCCGGTGGAATACGGAATTTTGGTGAACGATTCCACCGTGGGCGCGTCTTCCAATCGGCACAATCCAGGTTTTCTTTTGGCGGAGAGAAATGCCGACGACGGAAACGGTCGCGTCTTTGGTTTTAATTTAATTTACAGCGGAAACCACTATTCTGCGGTGGAAAAAGGCTGTTTCGACACGGTGCGAATAATGAGCGGGATAAATCCATTTTGTTTCCTGTGGAAATTATCGGAGGGAGAAAATTTCGTTACGCCCCAGGCCTTCATGACGGTGGGCAACGGCGGTTTTAATTCCGTAATGGAGAACTTCCATTCTTTTATAAATAACAATATTGTCCGTGGTGAATATAAAAACCGCCCTCGACCCGTTGTGGCCAACAACTGGGAAGCAACATTTTTCAACTTCACAAAGGGGAAAATCCGTTCCATGGCCAAAAAGGCACAACAGTTGGGTGTGGAAATGTTCGTTTTGGATGACGGATGGTTTGGCAAGCGAAACAGCGATAAAGCCGGATTGGGAGATTGGACCGTCAATTTGAAAAAACTTCCCGGTGGCATTAAGGCTCTGGCAAAAGAAATAAACAAAATGGGTATGAAATTCGGACTTTGGTTTGAGCCCGAATGTGTGAACGAAGACAGCGACCTTTATCGGAATCATCCCCAATGGGTAATTCGGGGAGAAGACCGACAGGCATCGGTGGGGCGAAATCAATACGTTTTGGATTTGACTCGCAGCGAAGTTCGGGATTACATTGTGGATTCGGTGTGTTCTGTGCTGGAAGAATGTGCCGTTGACTACGTAAAGTGGGATTACAACCGTCACATCAGCGATATGTTTTCTTCAACTTTGACGAATCAAGGGGAATTTTTTCACAAATACATTTTAGGTCTCTACGATGTTTTGGAACGAATCTTTCATCAACGGCATCCCAAGGTGCTTTTGGAAAGTTGCTCTTCCGGCGGAAATCGCTTCGATGCGGGAATGCTTTGTTTTTCACCACAAATATGGACATCGGACAACACGGACCCCATGGAAAGGCTGGAAATTCAAGGAGGAATTTACTGTCTTTATCCCCAATCAACGGTGTCAGCCCACGTTTCCATGGCGCCTCATCAGCAAACTCTGCGGAATACGCCTTTATCAACGCGATTTAACGTTTCCGCATTCGGTGTTTTAGGCTACGAATTGGATTTTTCCGAATTGACTCCCGACGAATGCAAGCAAATCGAAAAGCAAATCGCTTTTTACAAGGAATATCGCCACATCTTTCAATACGGAAAATTGAAAAAAGTGGCCTGCCATAAGTCCAACCAAACATCTTGGCAACTTTACGATGACGGAAAAATCATCGCAGGCCTTTTTCAAACAATGGCCCCGGCTTGCGACGGCGACGACAATTTGCCCGTTCCCTACGCCGACGCCCACAAGGTTTATACAGTAAAAAGCCTGCGACAGTGGCTGAAAATCGGCCGTTTCGGTTCTCTCATCAAGCACATTACTCCCGTACCTTTGCGTTCCGACGGCATCGTAATTCGAACTGTGGACAAACATTATTCCCTCCCTGACGGCCACGAAGAATACGAATGCACAGGCGCCGCTCTTATGGGAGGAATCAGCCCGGCAATGCAATACGCCGGAACCGGCTACAACGAAAACCTTCGCATTTTAGGCGATTTCGGCTCCAACATTTACATTATTGAGGAAAAGTCCTGATTCGGCTTCCGATAAACGAAAGCATCTTCGGTTATCGGAAGTACGGAAAGTTCCCTTCATTGGACAAAAAACGGAAAGGTCTTTAATTTGTATCGATTACCTCTGCTGGAAAAGTTAGGCTCTTGGGGAACATATTTCCATTGGGTGGAAAGTATTATGTCGCGACCAATGTAGCAATTATGAATATTCACCGGAGAAACTTTATAATCATAATAAAGTCCAACGTCATAAATGGGACCACCGGCAAGCCCAATTCCGGAAAAGAAACCTTCATGACCGCCATAATCGCTACCAAATACGGTTAATTGGCTTGCATCCATTTGAATAACGGCAGCCGCAGTTTTCCAAACGAAATCATAGTTGGCATTGGTGGCTTCATTTTCGTTATATACAATGGGGATAAAATCACCTTTGGAAAAATCGTAAGTGTAGGTATAATTGTCACAAATTTTTACCACATCATAAATTGTTAAACTTCCTCCGGACAAATAAATTCCGGGAACACTTGCCAAAGAGGGAATGTCTTCGTTAAAGCCCAGAAAGGTTTCTTTGTACATATCGGTATTCCAAAGTTCGTTGTTCGCAACTTCCAAATCTCCGGACAAAACAACAGTTCCGCCATTGGAATAAATTGCCCCGCCCACAACGGTTTTATTAACACCGGAAAAGCCCACATTTTTGCGTATAAAACCGTCTTGCATGGATATTGTGCCCTCGGTGAAAATACCTGCACCTTTGCCGCAATATTGAACTTGATTTCCCTGAATGTCAACATTTGTCATGGTCACCTTTGATTTACCATAATTTGCAATTCCGCCACCGTAATGCCGTGCCACATTATTGTCAATGCTGCCGTTTGAAATAGTGATGCTGCAAAAGGGTTCTGAATAAATTCCTCCACCCTGTTCCGCATGATTACCTGTTATTCTAACATTTCGCAGATTGACCTTCGCTGCTTCTCCGCAGTAAATTCCACCACCGTAGGCTGCAAGATTCCCCACGACGCTACCGCCATCCATATTCAAAACAGCCTTATCCCCAACTAAAATTCCTCCGCCCATAATATTATTATTGTCGCAAGGAATACGCAGGCATTCGTCCAAAATCAAATTCTTTCCGCCACCGGTGATAACTCCACCTTTAATCTCATTGGGAGAAATTCCGTCAGCTAAAAGCCAAAAATCACCGGATTTCTTATCAATATTATCCAGCCTGTTGAAATAATGGACCTTTTTAGGGTCAGAATCCGTAATGTTCAATGTTCCGTAAACGCGAATAACTGCATTGTACCCTTGTCTGTCAATGTTGGTGATGAAGCCCATAGCGCTGAGGACATGGCCATTTAAGTCCAAATTTACGGTAGTTCCTGCCTTCACATGCAAAGGAACATTTAGAGTTACATCATCAAGGAGTTTGTAGGTGGAACCATCCTGCAAATCAAGTAAGGATGAAGCAACTGTCTCCTTGGATATGCCGTTTTTGTTTATTACATGAATCTCATTGTGGCAAGTAACCACACTGTTTTGAAAGACAGAGCCGGGAGCCATCCATTTTTCTACGTGGGATTGGGATAATCCGGGAAAACTGCCATTTGTAATTAGAACGAATGCAACAACACTTTTTAGATTAAAGCCAAGAGTCGAATCATTTTCCGAGGAGAAAGTTCCGCCCATAATGTGCAAATTGTTTATAACAGAAATATTAAAACCATTCAGTTGTAACTTACTTGTATTGTTGGCTATTACAACATAACAATCCTTGGGAGTTGAAACAAACATATCTCCGCAGAAAATTCCGCCACCATGTCGTCCTGCAATATTCTCGGTGATTGAAACAGATTGTTCGCCATCACCAAGGTCGCAAGAGTTGGACACAAAAACGGACAAGCTACCGACGCTGTATATTCCACCGCCGTTGCCATAAGTTTGATTGTGGGAAATTATCACCTTCCCCTTTGACAAAGTGCCCTTTAAGTCCACCGTGGAACCAAGATGATTGTAAATTCCACCGCCACGGTATTTTGCCCTGTTTCCAACTATATTTCCGGAGAAAACCGAAAGGCTTCCGTTATTGAAAATACCGCCACCATTATCGGCGTTACCTCCGGTGATGACGCCTCCTGTGAAATCATAAATTGTATCATCTATGAAAACCGTATTATGGGACGTGTTGTTACTGTCAATTATGTTCAAAGTTCCGTGATTGATAATTAGGGAACTGCCATTGGTATTAACTGTGCCGGATATAACACGTCCCGCCAAATCAATGGTAAATTCCTTGCCTTTGGGAATTACAATGGGACGTTCCAAAAAAATGTCGTAACAAAGGTGGATGGTACTTTTGTTGGAAAGCCTATTCAAATCTATGTTGCTTCCCGAATACTCGCTTCCGCCACCGGTAACGTCGGAAGATATGAGGAATTTCGCTTCCTGTCCTCCGGCATCAACTGCCGCAATTCCGGCAACTTCAATGGTGGGAACATACACATCGCGACAATCATCACAAGGATCATGGTAGACTTCTTCGTCGCCATCCGAGAGCGGCTGCACCGTATCATCATCTTTGGAGCGGATACGCCAGTCAGTCGGTATTTCCACGTAATCCACAAGAATTCCGGAACGCTCAACCATTATCGAACTTGCCTCTGTGGCAAAAATCTTGCCGGCAATTCTGCCGTCATTGATGGCCATCATTCCCCGTGGACCATTGTAAATTGAACTGCCTGATTTGCCGTTGTTGAAAATTTCATTTCCTCGCATTTCCACATATTCCAACCGAATAATTGCCCAGGCGTCGGCACTTCCTGCGTTATAAATTCCTGCACCACTTTCACCGGCGGAATTATTTTCGATTTTATTGTAGGAACCCGTGGGAACGTCTTCCTTTTTTCCCATATAAAAATGCCCATTCGTATTTTCATAATTGTCGCTGATAACTGCGTAGCTGGTATGTACCGCAGGGAAAGCATCACCGTATGCAACCTCTTCCGTATAAACCATAATATTTTTAACACTTTGATTGGCAATGGCACCGCCGGAACCTTTTGCGTAGTTACCAATGATATTGCCGCCGGATATGTCAACCACACCGCCATTATTGAAAATTCCGCCACCCAATTCCGAAGCGTAATTTCCAACAAGGGAACCTCCATGCAGCCTTACCATACCCGATGAATTGATACCACCGCCATTAACCGCTTTGCCACCTGTAATAATTCCGCCATAAACAATCTGCTTTCCCGTTTGATCAATCCGTTCATCCCAAAGATACTGACCGCTATTGTCTCGGTTGAATCGATGAATTTTAAGCCCATCGCTATCTATAATGGAGAGGCTACCTCGATTTTCAATAACGCTTCTTCCCTGATTGGGATCTAGGCTAAAAACATATCCGTTCAAATCGATGGTTATACAGACATTGGTTGGAATTATCAGCGACCCCTCCGTATTTGCCCTCAATTTATATGTATGATTGGTTTTTAATTCCTTAAAGGCATTCTCCACCAAAACCAATCTGGACACCTGTGTGGTATCATCAATTACTTCCACATATTTATTCTCAATTGAAGGCTCCGATGGCTTGTCGGAATCGGGAATCAGCGAGGAAAGCTCCTCCAAAAAAACATTCCGCAGCATTGTCTGACTACATGCAGCACATAGAATGAATAAACAACATAGGATACTGGGAACATACCTTAAAAAAGTTTTCTTCATAACTTAACTCCGTTAAAGTTGTCCTCTCCGCAAGTAGAATATAGTATTTTACAATTCAGTCGTCAATATAATTGCCGTTTTTGTGTCAACGAATCTATGTTTTTCTTCAAAAAGACGTCAATTTTCCGGAACAGAAGTGTTCAAAAATGCAATATTTTTATCGATTTTGAACGCTTTTTCGCTGAATTTCCCCCTAATTTGTTCAAAAAATGCAATTTTTACATCAATTTTGAACATTCCGAAGAACCTTTCCGCAAAAATTAGGTCCTCCCAATTCCGCCGAGGAATTGCTTTTCAAAAAAAATTTCTTGCAAATATTCCGTTTTTGTGATATAATAGAATGTCCGCATTTTTGCGACAAAATTACCTTGAACCGTTGCCTTCCAACTGTTTCCACGGGGAAAGGCACTCAACCAAGGAGAAACAAAAATGGATAGGCAAACAAAGATTAACAAATTCTGTTTCGGACTGGGAACAATCGGCCGCGATGCCCTTTATTCACTGGTGAGTATGTACCTTCTCGTGCATTTAACCGACGTTGTACGTTTTTCCGACCAAGGCTTGGCCGTAATCGGAATAATGCTGACATTTTTCGGCGTATTCGATGCGGTGATCGACCCTTTTGTGGGCGCCATAGTGGACAGTACCAAAACCCGC
>JAFNZQ010000094.1 GCA_017382775.1 Spirochaetaceae bacterium | reverse complement strand
GGGGCCCGAATTGCAATTATTTTTTTAATTGCCGGGCTGTGTCTTTACATTTTTCCCCCGCTTCAGCGGAAAATAAAAAAAATATTTTGGACAATCAACACGAAAAAGGTATTACCAAAACCCAAAAAGGTGAGGATTTGCAGGAAGCCGGCATAATCCGGTCGGCCACAGCTTTTTATATACATGACAGAATTTACAAACCTGTGGTAAAAGCCGGGTTTTATCATCTGGAAAGCAACATGACTCTGAAAGAAATTTTCTCAATTTTTGCCACAGGAACTCAAATGGAGATTCCCGTTACGGTAAAAGAGGGATTAACATCTCGAATGATTGGGGAATTACTGGAAGAAAAGGAAATAGTCGGACAAGAAGACTTCCTCGCCGCCGTAAAAAACAAAGAGTTATTGGAAGAGTTGAATATACCTTTCGACACTGCCGAAGGGTATATATTTCCTGATACCTATTCCTTTATAAAAAATATGAAGGCAGAGGATGTGGTAAAAATTTTTGTAAAAAACTTTTGGGCAACAACCAAAAACAACAATATTGAAATTTCCGATATGGAAAATTTTCAAAATATGATTATTCTTGCTTCAATAATCGAACGTGAATACCAAGTTCCGGAGGAAGCACCTTTAATTGCAAGTGTATTTTTGAACCGTTTATCCCAAAATATAAATTTAGGCTCATGTGCCACAGTAGTATATATAATCACTGAAATCCTTAAAAAACCACATCCATCTCAGCTTTTTTATTCGGATTTGGAAGTGGATAGCCCATACAATACTTACAAAAATCCGGGATTGCCTCCCGCTCCCATTTGCAACCCCGGTATTGTTGCTTTAAAGGCTGCAACGGAACCGGCCTAATCCGACTATCTATATTTTCGCCTCACAGATGCATCGGCAGGGAAACATACATTTACTCGAACTTTGGATGAACACATAGATGCGGGACGTCTTTATGTGAAAGGAAAATAAGTGGCAAAAATTTCTTCCATTACGGTTGAAAAGGTTCAGAATTTCGCAGACATTGTGGCAATTGCATCGGAATATATGCGCCTGGAAAATCGTAATGGGGATTTTTGGGGATGTTGCCCTTTCCACAATGAAAAAACCCCTTCGTTCCACATTATTCCCGGTAGAAATTTTTTTCACTGCTTTGGTTGCGGTAAAAGTGGCAGTGCAATAACTTTTCTAATGGAAATTGAAAAACTTTCTTTTCCCGAAGCCATAGAAACCATTGCAAAAAAAAGCGGAATTGAAATAATATACGAGCAAGGTGAAAAATCCGACAGTCACCTTACCGAAAAAAACACCATAATTGATGTATATAAGCGACTTTCCGGTACATTTAACTACTTTTTGACTTCGGATGCCATGGGAAAATATGCCAAAGAATATACCGAAACCCGTGGAATTTCACCGGAAATGATTGAAAAATTCAAATTGGGATTTTCCCATCCCGATAGGTTTTGGCTAAAAAAATTTCTTAAAAGCAAGAATTATTCCGACGATTTCCTGTCGAAAACCGGTTTGTTTTCAAAAAAAAATCCCGATGCGGCTTTTTTTTCCAACAGGCTAATGTTCCCGATTTGCGATCGGAATGGGGCTGTCGTTGCCTTTGGTGCGAGAATTTTACCCCCTAATGACGGGCCTAAATACATAAATTCAGCGGAAACGGAAATTTACAAAAAAGGTTCCACAGTTTATGCTTTTCACCTTGCGAAACCGGAAATATTGAGAACAAAAACCGTAATTCTATGTGAGGGCTACATGGATGTAATCGCTTTCCATCAAGCGGGGATTTCCAACGCAGTCGCCCCCCTGGGAACAGCACTTACTGAAAATCAAGTGAAGATGCTTCGTTCCTTTGCAGATACGGCAATTTTGTGTTTTGACACAGATGAGGCCGGTCTCCAAGCTTGCTTTAAATCCATACTGTTATGCCGAAAAGAAAACTTTGAAGTTAAGATTACAGATTTTTCACGAAAATTCGGTAAAAATGAACAAATACCCAAAGATCCTGCGGAAATTTTACTTAATTTCGGACCAATGTACTTGACACAAATTATCAATTCTGCTATAATCGATTCGGAATTTTTATTGACATCTTTTTTAGAGCATAAAAGCTATGACGTTTCAACCGCCGGTGGACGTGCAAAGGCTTCTTTGTTGTTTTTCGATTATGTGGATTCCATCCCTTCACAGATACAACAAGAGGCAGCGTTAGAGGAGTT
>JAFNZQ010000093.1 GCA_017382775.1 Spirochaetaceae bacterium | reverse complement strand
TTCAACAATAATTTTCTCTGAATCTGTTTCTATGAAAATATCCATCCGCCGCATGGCACCGGTTACAGCTTCGCGCGTTACCTTTTTAATGCTTTTCCCCCGGATTTTTAATCCCCGTTCCGTTAATAGATTTAAAAAACAAGTTCCAAATTCCGGATGATTATGATCTTCCTCGGGGTCAAGCAAAAAGGAAATTATGTCACTATGCTCATTTTCCTGACGATGTTGCCTCATAATCTCGGCTATATTCATAATTCCGGGCGTCCTTCTTTTTGACTCCTTTACCAGCCCATTTATCTCTTTCATATCTTCGAAGATTTTTTCCAGTTCAGTAAAATCCATGTATTCTCCTTTTTCGTTAATTCCCCACCCGAACAAGGCTATAACCGAGCCTTTCCGGCAGCCTATTACAGCGGCTCGTGGTATTTGCTGTTAGGATTTTTATTGCGAAAATTACGCGTCAAATCCGCAACAGTTTTGTACTCCTTTCCACAATACTTACAATAAAGTTTTGTCATAATGACATCCTTTGTGTTTAATTGCGTAAGTGTATCATGGAGCGGGAGGGGAGTCAATGGAGTTTCGTAAAAAAAATACGATTTTTTACAGGTACTTCGATGTTTTACGTTTACGCCACGGGAGAAAGTCTTTTCGTGAGTTACTAAAGGAATGGAACACATGTCCGGAGCAGTCCAACCTATGTGCGGGGCCGGTCACAAGCCCGGCGGTCAATTTGTCGAACTCTATTTCGACTTTACAAAGGGTTTCCCGTTTGCGGCCGGAGTGTGGGCGTTCCCAACAAACAGAACCAGCGTTGCAATGGTTACCACATAGGGTATCATGGAAATAAGGTTGGGATCCACGGCATTGTTCATACTTAAAATGGTTTTAACTCCACTGCAAAGGCCGAAAAGCAAACAGGCCTTTGTGGCACCACCCGGAGAAAATTTTCCGAAAATCACAGCCGCAATGGCAATAAAACCCTGTCCCACAATAACGTTGGGACGAAACTGGTTAATGGTGGCAGTGGTCACAAAGGCACCACCAAGGCCGGACAAAAATCCGGAAACAATGACGCAAATATATCGCACCTTGTAAACATTTATTCCCAAGGATTCGCAGGCTTCCGGATGTTCACCCACGGCACGCAAATGGGTACCGAATTTCGTTTTGTAAAACACAAAAACCGCAATTGCCGCAAAAAGGAACACAAGGTAGGCGACAGTGTACACATTCAAAACGTTGCTGAGGAATGAACCGGCCTCAAAAGTGCCTTCGAACATTTTCGGCAATTTGTCGGTGAGTTTCAACGGCGGCGTGTCTGTTGAACCAAAAATTGCCTTGCACAAAAACAGTGCAAGGCCCGGCCCGATAAAATTCATTGCCGTTCCCGCAATGGTTTGATCCGCATGATACTGAATACAAATAAGGGCGTGAATCGCCGCCATCACAGCGCCGGCAAGTCCCCCTGCAAGAAAGGCAATCCAGCCGTTATTCACCACAAGCCCGATGGCCGCTCCCACAAAGGCACCTATGGTCATCATTCCGCCAATTCCCAAATTGATTACACCACTTCGCTCCGAAAAGCACGATCCCAAGGCAGCCAACAAAAGAGGAGGCGTGGCAACCAAAGTTGCATTGATTAAAAGTCCGAAATTACTGACAAAAGCATCCATGTTTTCCTCCTACTGCTTCTTGCCTATTTTCATAAACAAAGATTTGAATATTCCCGAAATAGCAATAAAAATAATTACGCATCCCATAATAATGTCAATCACTTCTTCCGGAGCGCCCACCATGGTAAGTTTCGCCCCTCCGTATTTCATTGCCCCGTAAAAAATTCCGGACAAAATACAACCCAGGGGATTTGATCCGGCAATCAATGCCACGGTAATTCCTTGAAAACCGTAACCTTCCTGTCCGGCAAACTGGCTGATTCGCCCTGCCATTCCCAATATTTGTACAGCACCGCCAATACCGGCCAAGGCACCGGAAATTCCCAAGGCCGTTAAAATTGACTGATTTGCATTTATTCCACCAAAGGTTGCGGCCTCTTTGTTAAAGCCCACGGCTTTAAGTTTGTAACCCAAAGTGGTTTTTTCAATGATGATCCACATTCTGGCCGCGGCCACAATGGCAAAGATAAATCCCCAGTTGGCACCCATGCAATCCAGGGCCTTCAACATTCCCGAGGGAAACAAAATTCGTGCTGTGTCAAGAACGTTTTTCGTGGCTTCACCGCTCCCCGTTTTGTGAAGAGTTTCCGTGTTCACAAGAAAGTTGGACAAATAAAAGGCAATCCAGTTAAACATTATAAAGGAAAGAACTTCATGAATTCCCCGTTTCACTTTGATGATTCCCACAATGTATGACCAAGCACATCCGGCAAGGGCAGCCGCCAAAATGCACACTGTGGGATGAATCACCGGCGGCAACTTGAAAAGAATTCCGCACACACAGGCCGCCATGGCTCCCACCACAAACTGGCCTTCCGCACCGATGTTGAATACACCTGTTCGCAGAGAAAAGGCCACGCTAAGTCCGGTGAAAATGAGAGGCGCGGCATAGACGAGAGTCCAAACCAAAAACTTCGGTTTGCCAAAAATACCACTTGCAAGTTTCCCGTAAGCTTGTAGCGGACTAATCCCCACCGACATTAAAAAAATCGCTCCGATTATAAATCCAATAACAATGGCAAAGGTCGTATAAAACACATTGGATTCCAAAATCCTCATTTTTTTCATTATTTGTTACCTCCTGCCATCAAAAAGCCCAATTCTTTTTCATCTGCATCCTTTCCCGCAACACTTCCTGTAATTTTACCATCGAAAATAACTTCAATTCGATCTGACAGACTCATAATTTCATCCAACTCAAAGGAAACAAGCAATACGGCTCGGTTATTGTTTCGCTGCTCAACCAAATATTTATGAACAAACTCAATGGCACCCACGTCCAAGCCACGGGTGGGATTTACCGCAATGAGTAAATCCTTATCGTTGGTTACCTCACGGGCAATAATAACCTTCTGCTGATTTCCGCCGGACAGGGTTCCGGCAGGAAAGCCTTCCGTTCCCCTCGGTCGAACATCAAATTTTTCCATCAAATTCGTGGCATGCTCGCGAATTGCCTTTCGATTGAGAAAACCGTTTTTCGCAAAGGGCTCTTCGTTAAAATGCTGTAAAATCAAATTGTCTTCATTGGAAAAATCCAATATCAAACCGTGCTTTTGCCGATCCGCCGGAATGCTGGAAATACTTGCATCGAACGTTT
>JAFNZQ010000092.1 GCA_017382775.1 Spirochaetaceae bacterium | reverse complement strand
TTCCCAAGGGCATAAGACTATTGCCACATAAAAACTTTACAGCACAACAAAAATGGCTGATAGATCGTGCTTTAAAAAACTACTACTTAAAACCAAATGAAATTTACTTTGTCGCTTTTTGCGAAGGAGAAAACACCAAGGTGACATTTTTCTCTTTCGTAACCATTCCGGGTGCAGATTCCGAAGCAGAACCGATCTCTATGAATCAACCTCCCACTGTAAATAAACCAATCGCCACTGCTATCCTCGCCGACATGACCTCGGACGCAACAATCACCGATGAAACCTACATGGATGCAGCAATCACCGATGAAACCTTCTTGGACGCAAGTTTCATGGACGAAAACTTTTTGGAAGACGGCATCATGGATGAATCTGACACCTTTGAACCCTACGAAAACAAAATCGACTTGACCACCATAGAATTTGAACACCTTAGTTTCCGCTTGGAAGATTACAACCTGATTAACAACTATGCAAAATTCTTCGGACTGGAAGCCCTCAAAGAAAGCCTAATTCCACCGTCACGATAATCCCGAAGGCAACGGCTAACCACCATTGGAGGCAAAATGAAATCAATACTTTTCCCGGCAATTATACTCGCCCTAATCCTTGGGGCCTGTTCGCAAAAGGAATCTGTCCAACCCACAGCGGAAGAACCAAAGGCTGAAACCCCAACGGAACCGCAGAAACAGGAAAGCTCCCAACCTTCTCTGTCGGAATACACAAAAACCCTCATTTCCGACCAAAGCCAATTTTCCGAAATTTCCGTGGAATATCCCGTTTTCGTCGGAAAGGACAAACTGAACGAAAAAATAAAATCCATTGCAGACCTTCGATTAAACGAGTTTAACACCGGAGTCCAACTCTTCCGAGAAGACATAACCGACGACAGAAAACATTTTTTCCAACTGTGGACATCGGAAACCATCCACGGAAACATTGTGTCCATATTGTTTAGCAGCGAAACCTACTACATCGGACGGGCAAGGGGAATCCACGGAACCTGCGGATCCGTTGTGTACGACTCCGAAACCGATTCCTTCCTGACTCTAACCCAACTATCGGGAATGACACCGGAAGAAATCGGAAAATTCTGTTACGACAACCTTCCCGAAGATGCAGTCTACAAAGACTGGTTGCTCTCCGCAACGGAAGAAAATATTTCCCCCTTGCCCTTCACTCTAAACGAAGACAGCCTATCCGTTTTCTTTGCCCCCGACACAGTGGCACCCAATGCCGCAGGAGAATTTTTCCTGCGAATCCCATTGAAAAATTAATATGAAAATCGGAAAATAAATTTTCAAAATATTTTGGGAGTGTTTTAAAGGGGAAAGTTTTCCCCTCGCTCCCAAGCAAGTCGCTGCGCTTTGTTGCTTGTCCGCTACCCCTTCTGCGGGGGACACCCCCGCAACGCCCCCGTCCCTTTTGTGAAAAAAACTTATAAAACCGTCTACAAAAACACACATTAATGTATAAAAAAGTATACAGTAACATTAAATTTATGAAAATCCTTCCTGTTCCGAAAAGATTTATTGAAAAAAATCCTCAATTTTTCAATATTTTCCTTTACAAACATTGAAAAAAGATGTAAAATAAACAAAAAGGAGACGAGAATGAACGAATTTCTGCCCTTTTTCTGGTTGACAGCGGCAATGATTTTTATTTTTGTCAAAATTCTCATGTCGCAACCGATAATCCTTTTTGCTTCCCTATCAGCCACAATTGTGGCAGGACTGTCCACTCAACGAATTTCAATCCTTTTGCAAATAGTAATTTTTGTGCTGCTGACAATTATTTTCATACTGGCCTTTTTCCAATTCATTAAGACAAAGAAATCATCTCGCCCCCGTTCAGCACCAAAGGACCCTTTGGCTTCCCTAACGGAAGAAAAGGAAAATCCCCGAGACAAAAAAACCAAGCAATAAGGAATCGAAAAAGAAAGATTGTGGAATGCCACATTGGTGGAAAGAACTCTGTATAAAAAACCATACACAACCGTACAGAAAATCACACAGTTTAGCAAGTTTTGGCGGGAGATTCCTCTCCCTGCCAAGAAACTATTTCTTATGATATCGCAATGAGCAAATATCATCCCCTTTTGCAATACATTTGGGTAAATCCAAAACGCTTCCGTAGCATTCCCCAATACCGTGGTCGCCACACATTGCTATATCACAAAGGGTTGCAATTTCCTCATCGGAACAGCCGGCTTTCTGCCAAGCCTTAACCAAAGGACAATAATGAAAATCAATGGAAAGTTTGTCATCGGTGCTTTCCAAAATTTTCATTTCAAAAACCAGTTGAGCCGGCTTTGTGAAAAGAGTTTTTCGAAGTCCTTTCAAACTGTCGGTGTTTCCCTTTTTGACCAAATCCGAACCTTGGGAAAGACCACAACGCTTTACCGCAGCACTTCCGAAATCAGAAGGATCCAGCCCCCGTTTTTTTGCTTCATCACAAAGAAGATAGAGCCAAAAAGCCCTATGCTCCAACTGGGCACGAATCGCCTGCAAAAGTCCGTTTTTAATCTTCGGTTCATTCTTTACCTTGCTCACACAATCCTCCTATTTATCCAAAAAATCGAAAATTTCTTTCCAAACCAATTCATCCTGGTCGGTTATTTTATGCCAATCAAAGGAAGCAACAAAGGCCTTTTTCTCCTCATCAGTGGAAAGACGGCCGGACTTCACTAAGCGGGCCTTCTCTGAAATATATTTTTTGAGAGACACAATGGCCTCTTCCGTATAATTGGGATTATGGCCACGGCGAGGAACCAACAAAAAGCGGGTGTTTTCCCGACCTTCCAGTTTCTCCTTTAACATATCAAAGTGAATTTTCGGACACAATTTATCATCTTCCGAGTAAATCAAAAGGGCCTTTGCTTTGCTTTTCGAAAGAGTTTCGCAACCGTTATAAGGGAAAAAATCCGGATTGCTTTTCCTTTCCAAATCCAAAACCGCACCACGGTAAAACCTCAAAATTCCCCGGAAATAGGAATTGATTAAACACTCAACGGAAACAAAACCGGACAAAACCACAACGTGGGACACATCCGGATGAAAGGCCGAAATGTTCATTGAGGAAAAGCCACCCCAACTGTGTCCCATAACGGAAAAATCCTTATCGGGAAAATCCTTTTTCAGGGCAATAAGACAGTCGTTAAGATCCCGAAGAGACTGGGAAAGACCGTGGGGATTTTCGCCACCGGACTCCATGCAACCGGTGTGGTCATAGGAAAAAACGAGAAATCCGTGACGACAAAGTTTCTCAATTTCTCGCATATAAGAACGATGACCGCCACCCATTCCGTGGTCAAAAACCACAATGCGGCCCTCGACGGTTTTTTCATAACTGTAAAAATATCCTTGAAGATTATGCCCCATGGAAGACTTAAAGGAATAGGCCTTTTTATTCAACCCGGGAAAATCATCGGATGAAAAATAGAATGCCGTTCCGTCATCATCACATCGGGAAAATGCCATGGCCTTGTATCGCTCAATAACCTTTTTCTCGAAAATCATTTTAGTTCCTCTTGTAAGTAAATCAAGTATTTAAAGTAAAAGTAGGCAAAATCCCCAACTTTTTCTCCACATAAAAAGTACGCAAAAGGGCGGAGAAAATCAAGTTTTCGCCACAAATGTTCCGTAATTTATCGGGACATTCATTTTACTCCATAAACCGCAAAAAGTCAAGACGGAAAAGGCATTTTCCCTTTGAAGGCTCTCCCGGGATGCCGTAAATCGGAAATCAACTGCCCGCGGCCCCAACGAAGTGGATTTTTTCCGAAAAAACTTACTAAACTGTATGATTTTTTACAAATTACTGTATACTTTTTTACGCAATTTACCAAACTGTCTACTTTTTTGCACAGTATTTCTCCAAAATAAATGATAAATCACAGCTTGGAATCTTCACTTATAATTATTGCAAAGGGCAATTATTTTATCCGCCGCCCCCTTTGCCCCGGAACAATTTTTAAATCCCTCCGCAATTTTTGTGGCATTTTTCTTATAGGTGCTGTCATTTAAAATCGCATTGATTGAATTCAAAATCTCTTTTTCATTCCCTTTGAAAAGTTGTATCCCGGCACCTAATTGGGAAACTCGTCGACAAACGCCTGCTTGCTCCACCGTTTGGGGAAACATCACAAGGGGAACTTCAAAATACAAACTTTCATTAACGCTGTTCATTCCGCAGTGGGAAACAAAAACGTCCGCTTTTTCCAAAACCCCAATTTGGTCCAAGTGGGAAAACACAGAAACGTTTTTCGGAAGGTCGCCAAAGGCTTCAAGAGAAACATTTTTACCCACGGACATTATAACCTGATAATCCGTATTTCCCAAAGCCGCAATGCAGGTTTTGTAAAAATCTACCAAGGCATTATTGACTGTTCCCATTGAAATGTAAATTAACTTATCCATTACTTTTTCGATTTTTTCCGCGGCGGGACGAACAGATGGCCCCACAAAGGCGTATTTGTCGGAAAAAGTCTCGGAACAGGGCTGAAATTCAGGGGAAGTATACACAATGGTGTGAGAGCTTTCATCGCTGCCGATTATGTCAAGAATATTTTTCACAGGATAGCCTTTACCTTGCAGCCGCTTTATGTCCTTGGACGTTTTCGGAATTGAAAAAAGCATTTTTAGCAACTCCACAGGGCTTTGCCCCATAATTTTTGCCGAATATTTATTGAAGGCAAAGGTGGTGGTAGAAGACACAAAGGGTATTCCGAACTTCAAGGCAACCGCTTTTCCCCACAAGGCCATGGAATCGGCCACGATGCAATCAGGCCTTAATTCGGCCATGTCTTTGCTAACCTTGTCGTCAATGGCCAACGTACAATCCACAAGAAGTTTTGTGGGAAAAACAATGTCCTTCCCCAAACGGGGCACATCCATTTTCTCCATCGACAGGTTATGGTCATCGCAGGACACAAAAGTGGCCCCCGTGGACAAAATCTTTTCCTTCATAATGTTGTATGAATAGTACCATACCGAATGCCCACGAGAAACCAATTCTTTCACTACACCCAAAGTGGGATTGATGTGACCGTGAGCAGGAATTGAAAAAAAAACTATTTTACTCATTTTTATTCCTTTTCCAAATCAGAAAAAATTCGAGTGATATATTCTTTTTGCATTTCTTTAGGTAAAATCGCAAGGCCTCGTTTTTCATCACCAAGAACTAAAATTTCATTTCCCGGTTGTAAATCAAACATTTCTCGTGCCTCCTTCGGAATAACTAACTGTCCTTTTTCCCCAATTTTAACCATCCAGGCAAATTTTCCTTCATGTATATTCATTTCCACCTCCTTTCAAGTACAACCAAACAAACTTGTATGAATAATCATACCGCTACAACACAAAAATGTCAAGGGAAAAACAAATTTCTATAAATTTTTCTTGAAAAAATCCATCGCATTGCGGAACATAATTCCCTCGGCAATGTCTTTGCTCATTCCCCTTTCCAAAAAGTAGCCGTAAATTTCCGCGGCCTTGGATGGAGAATTCAGACAATCCGGAAGTGTCGCTCCGTCAAAATCAGAACCCAGGGAAAGATTCTTGCCGGCGCCCAAGGCGATAAAATGCTCAATATGCTTCATGAGTTGATTAAGGTCGGGAACGTTACCCTCATCTTCCAGGAACTTTGTAAAGTAATTCAGCCCAATAAGACATTCACGATTTACCATTTCCCGAATCATATCGTCGGTGAGATTTCGCTTGTGGGAACAAATACTGCGGGCGTTGGAATGGGTGGCCATAAAAGGTTTTTTCGCAATTTTAAGTAAATCCTCAAAACCGGAATCGTTCAAATGGGATACATCAATAATAATTCCCCGATTTTCCATTTCCGGAATGACGGCCTTTCCGAAGTCGGACAGCCCCTTTTGAGTTGTGTGTCCGGATCCGATTTCGTTTTGTCCGTTCCATACAATGGTAATGCATTTTACGCCCAAGTCGAAAAGAAGTTTAATGCGACTCATGTCCCCATTAAGGACGGAACCGTTTTCCACAGTCAGAAAGGCAGCAACCTTTCCCTTTTCCCATGCGGATTCCATGTCTTCAACATTTCGGCAGTGACAAACTCGGTCGCCAAAAAGTTCCATTTGCCGTTGAAAATTTTTGTGGTTCACATCGAAGTACTCAATCGCCTTTTCCCCACGTTCCTCATCGGGAATAAAAATGGCGTAAAATTGAGCCCATTTCACCTCTTTGGGAATGCCGGAAAGGGATAAAACCCGCTTGGGATCATCCAAGGTGTCGGGATTTCCGGTTCGGGTATATTTCCATTCCGTTAGAGTGTCGCAGTGCAAATCAATAAGAGCGTAGGGATACACAGCCTCCTCCCAAGGCTCAATCCAAACAGAAATTAGGATTGGTCAACAGTGCAGATCAAATTGAGTAGAGCAGTTAGCCCTCATTTTTTATGTTAGGACCAACTATACCGTATTTTTTGCCCGTTGTCAAGTAAAGTTTTTAAAAAATTTGCAATTTCACCGGTGATTTTACCGTAGTTGGTTTACGAATTTTTCGATTAAAGCGTTTACCAATTCCGGATTGTCTGTGTTGGAATTATGGCCTGCGTCCTTTATCCATTCAATGGGAATTTTTGTGTTTTCGTGCCATGCCTTGTTGTATCTAATGCAGGAACCGGCTCTGTCCTTTTCTCC
Source organism: Spirochaetaceae bacterium (assembly GCA_017382775.1). Classification (GTDB taxonomy): domain Bacteria; phylum Spirochaetota; class Spirochaetia; order Treponematales; family Treponemataceae; genus RGIG268. Next base: position 723 of record JAFNZQ010000092.1, on the reverse strand, counting down.
ACATATTAGCAAGGCAGGACAATGTATTTTATAGGGAAGATTTTTTTCCATTCCCTCGGCCAAAATTTTGTAACCGTGACCGACCAATCGGGAATAGCGTTTTTTATCTCCGTCGTAGGTAAGAATCATTTCCTCCATGAGATTACGACCGTATTGGGTTTCAGATACACCATTTGTTCCCTGTTTCAAAAGCCATTTCCAAGGATAGTAATAATAGACCTTTTCCATCCTTTTCAAAAGCCAAATTTCCGCAGCCGTAACGTATTGCCGCTGCAATGGAGCGGAATCGATGGAAACAAAGCCTTTCAGTCTTTGGGGATATAACTCACTGTATGTCTGCCCCACGTATCCGCCCATGGATTGTCCCACAATAACGGGATGGTCAATTTTCTCTCGGTCAAAAATGTCGTTAAGCCATTTTGCCTTGTCCATTAAATCAAAATCGAAGGCAAAGGGCCAAGATGATGCGTGCCCGGGAGCATCCCAAACAAAGACGTTGTGTTTGTTTTCAAAATACTCAATCTGTTTACGAAAAAGCCGATGATCCGCCGTAAGCCCCGGAAGAAAAACCAAGGTAACAGATTGGTCGTTCACAATATGAAGCCAATAATGAATATCCCCCGATGTTGTGGAATAAATCTTTTCTTCCATATTCGCCCCCACACACAAATTCTAATCGCCCATTGCTTCCAAGGGAATATCTGCACCATAATAGGACAGTTT
>JAFNZQ010000091.1 GCA_017382775.1 Spirochaetaceae bacterium | reverse complement strand
CCAGGATCAAACTCTCCATCATTATTTATCACTGCTACCCGAAGGTAGCGTGAATATCCTGTTATTTGCGTGGCCCGCGCCACGCCCCTTCCCTCTTCTTCTTTTCAAATATCGCGCCGTACCTTTCGGCCAGCGTGTGATTGACATCTTATCAAATCTGTTTTTTTTTGTCAACACATTTTCGCACTTTTTTTCGTTTTTTTTCACTTTTTAATGTGTTTTCAATTTTTTTTAAATGTTTGGGCGGCGAATTTGCCATAATTTTAGGTAAAAACGGGGTAAATCCCCATGGAATTTCAGCCTTTAATTTATCTAATATAGTGATTTTTCAAGCATTTAGCGAAATTTATAAATACAGAAAACAACAGCAAGTGAGTAAAATCAAAATCATTGGGTATAATTCGCTTTTCCGCTTGACAAATATATATTTTTATGTTAGAATGAACGCAGGGAGTTTTAGAGTGAAATTATCTATTTTTTGTTTAGTATTTTTTTGCCTGTCAGTACAGGCTTTTTCACAGGAAGAGACCACCGTTGAGCAGGAATATCTCAACAAGGTCAAGAACGCTGCAATTTTGGAAATGGTAAATTCCCGTAACCGAAACAGTCAGCACACGGCACTTAGAATGATTGATGCAATGATTGCCAATTCCCAGCCAAGCGACGAAATGATTATGGCTTTGAGGCAACTTGCCGGCGAAGGCGTGTCCCATCAGTCTCGAACTGAAGGAAGACTTGACAACAATTACACCGACATTCGAATGGCTGCCTGCGAAATTTTAGGTAAGATTAAAACAAAGGCATCCAAGGATTGTCTCATAGACGTGGTTTTATGCGATAACGATCCGGCTGTAATCGGGGTTGCGGTACGTTCCCTTGGGGAAATCGGAATTAACGAAAATGATGAAACCGTGGAAGCCATTGCTTGGACACTGCGTAAATTCGATACTTTGAATCCCAGTTCCGGATTGGCTTTGGATATTCTGTTCGTTATAGAAAAGTTCTTTCCCACGGTTAAAAAGCCCAACACATTGGTGGGAATTGTCGTGCGGATAATGAACAATCACGCTTATGTTCATCCGGTTCGACAAAAGGCCGAACAGATGTTCCTCAATTGGAGTAAATAATTACCGACTCTTTTTAAGCTCGTCCAGGACTTTTGCGGTAATGTCCACGGACGGGCTGTACCACAAAATTGACTTGTCATTTTGGAGGCTCAATATCATACTGTAGCCTTCGCTTTCGGCAACTCGTGATATGGCATTGTATAATTTTTTGTAGAAATCATCGGAATAGCTCATCTGTTTCTTCATAGTTTCCAATTCCAAGTTTTTGGATTTGGTATACTCACTGAGGTACAGAGCCTTATTGGTAATTTCCGTTTGTAATTTTACCGCTTCGTAATCCTCACCCTTGTTTTGCAACTCAATTTTTTTTGCTTGAAGTGCTTTCAATTCTTCGGCAAGGCGATTTGCCTCTTTCTGAAATTCTTCTTTACGAGAATCGTACTTGCGAACACCACTGGATTCGCGATAATAGGTTGTATAGATTTTTGCTGTATCAACAACGGCAAAACGAGTAATTTGTTGCGAGAAAACCGATAAGTTCAAAAAAAACAAACCTGCGATTAAGCATATTTTTTTCATAGAAATCTCCTTATTTATTAACCATATTAAATGAAAGCACAAAGTTCCAATCGGGGCCCTTTCCGTTTCTCCACTCCACGGCTCCATCCCGCACTCGGAAAGTGTTTGCAAAAAGAAGTCGCAAGGGGAATTGGGGCAAGGCAAATCGTAAACCGGGGCCAAAACTCATGTAGAAATCCTCGCCTTTAAGGGATGTTACCATGGAATCCAGTTTAGGTTTGAGGGCGGCAAAATCAAAGAAGAAGTCTGCTGCCACAATTCCCGGCAAGAATGGCCAGCGTAGTTCGGCAAAGCCCGACATCAAGGCCTGTCCGCGGAGGTTGTAAATCGATGACCAGCCGCGACCGGCAAACATTCCATCGATGTACAGCTGTCGGGAGGAGCTGATGTAGGATGTATCCGGCGGTAACTGGAAGGAAAAGTTGAAAAAAGCTGCCAAGGTCAATCGGAATGCCCAAGATTCGGAAACTTGAACATTACAAATGGGGACATATCCTTCCAGTTTAAGATCGTTTCGCATATAGAATTGATCTTCCACCCCGGGGATAACACCGGTCCAGGCGATTCGTTCGCTCAAAAACCAACCTTTATGGGGATCGTAATTTACGTCGCGGCCGTCAAGGGAGACGGATGCGGAAATGGTATTTGCCATACCCCATTTATCCACTGCATCGCCCAAGGATGCATCAATGGGGATGAATATTTCCTTATCGAACACGTTGTGATATGTATTTAATGAAAGGCCGCCTTGCAAATTGATAATGGCCCAGTTAAAGTACCATCGATATCCCAATGAACCGGATAATCCAATATTCCATTGGTTATAATCCATGTAATAATTTTCCATATCGAACTTATTGTCCACATAGACGGCTTGCAAGGCGTTGCGAGTGGCATGGGAAAAAGAAAAGTTCACACTTGTCCACAAAGGAATTCCGGCAAGCCAGTAATCTGCGTAGGTGAAGCCCACTTCCTGGGTGTCGGGGGAAACGGTAACATTGGCAGCCACTGTTTTACCGGTACCCATAAGGTTGGAATCCTGCCAT
>JAFNZQ010000090.1 GCA_017382775.1 Spirochaetaceae bacterium | reverse complement strand
ATTTTAACGTGGTGTTTTTAGAGTATACGGTTTTCAGCAAATCATCGTAAGTGTAAACAGGTTTATTCCCTTCGGTAGCAGAAGAATCACCTTGGGATTCTTGAGTCCACAACAGAAAAGAGGAGAAAAGCAAAATTACGCCTAAAAACCGATTTTTGCCCACTATTTAATAACTCCCACATCCAATGTGTCATTGTCGCTTCCGCATTTTACGGAAATTGATTTTGAAGCACCGCCAACTTTCACCGTAATATCCTTGGTGAAATAAAGATCGGTATAATACGGATCGCTGTCATCGGCGTAAAATGAAATTCCCGCACCTAAATTTTCAAAAACGCCGTTACGTATAACCGTTTGTTGGCCAGAGGCGATAATTTCCTGTCGTGTGTACACCGAGCCTGCGGCAAAACCGTCCACTTCCACAAGGCAGCCGTTGGCGGTTTCATCTCCGTAAGTTGGGTGAGAATCCGTTCCGGTTCCGTAGCGGCCGGACATTCGCGGCAATGAAAGTTTTACTTTTTTCAGATAAATTTTAACCGAAGTGGTTAATCCTCCCACTTTTTGGGTGAATTTTTCATTTTCTGCATAAAAAGCATAGTTGGGGGTTGTGGTGTCAAAATGACAAATATGCCAGTTGGGATAGCCTTCGCCGTCAATCCCGGAATCGATTTCAACGGAAATTTCCGGTTCAAAATTACTTTCCCGAGGATAGCGAATGGGAATTGTGGCATTCCCTGTTACGGCCTGCTCGTAAACCACATTTGTGCCATCACCTTGGGGAACGGTGATGCGGGCGGTAACCGGAGAAGTCATCAGGGAAGAATCGGCTGCGTTTCGTATTTCCAAATCAACGTTGGTGGTTTTGTGGGTTTTCTTCAATTCCTGCATTATATAGGCCGATGTGGAATCGGAAATTACCGTTACATTGGAGCTATTCTTTGTTAAACTGTATTCCGGATGATAAAACAACATGAATATTTCGCAACTGTCGGCGGTTTTACCGAATTCGGGAAAGAATTTTTCCCACACGATTTTTGAAAGTGTGAAAGAACCATCTGTGGCCGTTGATGCGTGACCCACAAAGCCGGAATCCGATGATGGCGAAAAGTCGCTTTTCCTGTTGGATGAACGCCATTTCTCGTAATCTGCATTTCTTGTATTAACGTTGGTATAAACATAAACCTGCACGTCGGCGATACCTTCTTTGGGAGATGAAGCACTTTCGGCATCAACGACTTTTCCGTTGGTTCCTCCGGTAAAAACGGAAGAGCAGGATGCAGCAATAAAGAAAAATCCGGCTATAAAAATAAAATTTACACAACTTTTTTTCATTTCGAACTCCTTTGGATGAAAGAAGGCGCCTCAATGCCTTTTTTTTCCGCCATATAGTATAAAATAGGAATCAAAAACAATGTAATCAACGTGGAAGTGAGAAGCCCGCCGGATATGGCCTGTCCCAAGGGCGCATAAATTTCCGCACCTTCACCGGTGGCCACGGCCATGGGGACAACTCCCAACATGGTGGTGAGGGTCGTCATCAAAATAGGCCGAATACGACTAACCGATGCTTCCACAATGGTTGCCTTAAGAGTTTCGGTAGTTTCGGATTTTCCGTTATTTTTAAAATTTTCTCGCAACAGGTTGGTGTAATCAACCAAAATAATTCCGTTGTTTACCACCGTTCCCGCCAAGGCCACCACACCCAACAAGGCCATAATGCTTACCATGGATCCAAAGAGCAAAAGCCCGATGATTACGCCAATCAAGCAGAATGGAATTGTGGCCATAATCAACAGCGGCTGGCGAAAACGTTCGAATTGCAAAACCATTACGGTATATACCAAAAAACAGGCAATGGCAATGGCGCCCAACAGTGCCGGAATTGTGTCCCCCAACAGAGTGACGAGACCGGCTCCTTTTATGGAAATTCCGGATGGCAAGGGATTTTTCGCAAAATATTCGTCTACTCGGGCGGAAAGGCCCGTGGTGTCTTGAGTCACCATAGTGGCACTGACCTGTATGGATTTTTGACGATTTATTTTATTGATTTGAGACAGCTCTTTCTGCGTGTAGGTATCAGAAATGTTGCCGAAGGAAACCGGCGTTCCCTTGGATGAAAAAACCTCAATGGAGGAAATGGAATCCATGGTTATGGGCCTGTCTGTGGCATCCGACAGCAATGTAATTTTATAGCGTTTGTCGTCAGCCAAATTTCGGAAACGTCCCACATCCATTCCCATAAAAATAATGTTGGAAGTAATTCCGGCTTCATAGCTGCTCACTCCCAAAGATCCGATGTATTCTCGAGAAACGTCCAAAACCAATGTGGGATTATCAAAAGATGTATCAATCGCTGTGGTAACGACTTCCGGATCGGTTTTCAAAAATGCTTCCAAATCCTTTGCTGTTTTATATAACAGGTCGAAATTTTCGCCCAAAAGCTTCATGGCAAAGCCTCCGCCATCGGAAACAAAACCTAAAAGGCGGTCAAATCCGCCATTTTTAACAAGAATTTTTCCGTCGGGAATCTGTTGTGTCAACTCATCTTGTAGCAGTCGTATTATGGTGTGAATATCCCGTTTTCGTTCTGCCACGGGAACAAGTACAATTTGCCCGTAGCCTTGGTATGATGTTCCGTTGCCGGAAGTAAGGTTTTGTCCCACGCTTTCGCCGCGGCCGGAAAAGAATGCCGTAGTTTTTATTTCCGGAACCAAATCGTAAACAATTTTTTTCACCTTTTCCATTTTTGCGTGGGTTTGTTCCAAGGTGTATCCCATGGGAAAATCCAAATTTACGAAAAATTCGCTGTTATCCGTGGAAGGCAAGAATGTCATGCCCACCATTCCCACCATGAAAACAGAGATGAACATCACGCTGAATGATATGACAATGATAAATTTCCGAGCATTCAGTGACCACGCCAGCATTTTTCGATAAACCGATTCTATCTTTGCCACAATGCGCATGAACAGTGTGGGTTTTTCGGAAACTTTGGTGCGATCCTCCGACAGCAAAACCTTCATTAAGAATGGAACTACTATTACAGCAGCCAAAAAGGATGCGAAAATGGCAAAAGTAATCGTTAGGGCAATATCCCGCAAAATTCCGCCTACGATTCCGGGCAAAACACTGATGGGGATGAATACTACCATGGTTGTGGCGGCACTGGCAAAAATTGAAGTTCCAACTTCGTCTGATCCGGTGAAGATGCATTCGTTTAAGGTGTAAATTCCTTCGCCGTTTTTCTTTTTTTGGGCGTAGTAGCGATTTACCTGTTCGATCATAACGATGGAGCCGTCCACAATCATACCCAAGGCAACAACCATTCCGCTCAAACTCATTAGGTTGACGGTAATTCCGGCAAGTTTAAGACAAATAAATGTAAACAAGAGGGAAAATGGAATGGATAGCCCAATAATCATGGTGGTACGGAAGTTGTTCAGAAAGAGAAATACAACGATGACGGCCATTAAAATTCCGGAAATTCCGGATGTGACCACCGTTTTCAAACTGGCCAAAACCGTGGCACTGTTGTCTGTGATTATTTCAAATTGCAATGCGTTACCGACTTCGCCGGCAGCTTTTTCCAAAATATCTTTCACTGCATTTACGATGTTCAAAACATTCCCGTCAGCCCGTTTTGTAATATCCACCGTGATGATTTTGCTTTTGTCGTTAGTGACGTAATAAGGCTCTCGGGGATATTTCAGTGAAACGTCGGCCACATCTCCGATGCGAATAACCTCGTTGTTTTCCGTTTGTCCGATGGGCAAAAATTTTATGTCTTCCACTGAAGAAAAATCTCCCTTATAACGCATGGACATATCTTTCCCTTGGAATTCCACGTTGCCGGCAGGTAGGGAAACATTGCCGTACATAATTGCCTGATAAACTGTAAGGGCGGAAATCTTTTTGGCCAACAAATCGTCTAAACGCAGCTTGACTTCGGCGTGTAATTCTTGGGTGCCGCCGGTTGTCACTTCCGCAACACCGGGAATTGCCGTTAATCTGGGACGTAAGGTGTTTTCAACAAAGTCCGTTATCTTGGCAATGTCGTTACCGCCTTCCACACTGAAACTGACCACCGGCAACATTTGGCTTCCGGCAACCAGAGCGAAGGGAAGGCCGGACATGCCATCGGGAAAATCATCCTGTTTTTCGGTGATTCGCTGCCGTACTTCCGGTAACATATCATAGGGATCCACCCCGGAATGAAACATAACTTGAAGCACACAGATGGAATTGGAAGATGAACTGATTACCTCGCTGAAATTGGGCAATGTTACAAACATATCTTCCAACATACGGGTTACGTCCTGTTCCACATCTTCCGCACCGGCTCCCGGATAAACCGCAATAACGTAAATTTGAGGCGTGGAAATGTCCGAAATAAATTCAACGTTCATTCCGCGTAGAGAAATCATTCCGAAAACCACCAAAACTATGAGGAGCATTGCAATGATTGTGGGGTGTTTTGCCGAAAAATGGGATACTTTCATCTAAGCTCCGCCGAAACTTTTTGTCCATCAAATATGACGCCTTGTCCATCGGTTACAAAATAAAGGTCTTTGTAGGCTGCGGGAATCAAAATAGATTCGTTATCCACATCCGCATGGGAAAAATCCAACCACTTAACCGTGCCGCTTTCTTTGTCGTAGGCGTAAAGAGAGCCGTCAACTTTACGCACAGATAGGTCCAGAAGATGAACATCTTCGAAAATTTCGTAAAAAACATTCATGCGGATGAACATTCCCGGTCGCAACAATGTTGTGTCTCCTTCCAAAACAAATTCCACTTGAAAATTTTTCGATTGAGCATCAATGTAAGGGGCCAAAGACGAAATCCTTGCCGGAACTCGAATGTCTTCACTGTATCCTTCCGTTCCCGGTCGATATAATTCCGCCACGATGTGATCCTTGTTTTTGTGGAAAATGTCGAAGTACTTTTCCGGAACGTTAAGGCGAACCACTAGCCGGGACATATCTGCCAAAACTGCCACCGGCTGCTGGGTATTTCCGATGGCCCCCTTCGCAGTCGGAGCGGACAAAACCGTTCCGCGAACCGGAGCTATAACGTTGGTATATCCCAGTTGCAAAATGGCCAAATCCAACTGTGCTCTGGCCGCATCCCGTTGGGCCTTTATGGTGTCATAATCCTGTCGAGTTGCCGCTCCTGCGTGGTACAAGGCTTCCACACGCAAAAATGAACTTTGATAACCGCTGTACGCTGCCTGGGCTTGTAATTTTTGCTTTTCGAAGGGCGCCGGATCGATAACTGCCAACAATTCTCCTTCTTCCACAACATGGCCTTCCACTATGGGATATTCCAAAATTGTTCCGTTTACAAAGGGCACGACTGCAATCATGTCTTTGGCGGTAACATATCCGGTTAGGGAAATGGTTTTTCGTAAAGTGCCGAGTTTGGGCTTTTCCGCAACAATTTTCGGCGGCGGCGCCACGTACGGCTTTGGTTTCATCAGAATTGAAACGACGACAATTATCATCAAAAGAGCGGACAAAACAATAAAGGCGACAAAATATCTGAAAATGGGCAATTTTTTAATTTCGCCCGATTTAATTGCGGATTTGAGTTCTTCTCCTTTTTCATTCAAATCAAGATACTCGGATACTTTGCTAAAATTTTCCTTTGTGCTTTCGAAAAACTTTTTCATGTTTACCATTATATCTCATTCGAATTTTGGAACAACTACAAAAATATGTACAAATGTCGTTTTTTCAACACTTGTTGGCAAATTTGTTTATTCGCAAACATAAAAATCAGTGATTCCCGGAGGAAAATTCCTATTGACAAAGTTTTGATTTATCGCTACAATTTTTCCATGAACATCGTGCTTTTTGGAGAAAATGAATTTGAAACGACACTGCCTCTTTCCGACGAAAGGGCCAAACATTGCATCAAGATTCTCCATAAAAAAGTCGGTGATTCCATTGAGGCCGGAATAATCAACGGAAAGCGGGGAAGGGCCACAATCCTTTCTATTGACGAAAAAGGCCTTAAGCTATCATTCACTCCCACTGAGGATTTTTCCGCGGATAATACCAATTCGCAGCTGATTTTGATAATCGGATTTCCGCGACCTATTCAGTTAAAACGACTTTTGCGTGATGTAACGTCTGTTGGCGTTGATGAAATTCACCTTTGCGCCACCGAATTGGGAGAAAAATCCTACATGGATTCAAACCTTACCCGTGAAGATGCCCTGCGTCGCTCCCTCATAGAAGGCGCCATGCAGGCCAAAACAACCAAAATTCCTCGCATTTTTTTGCATAAAAGCCTTT
>JAFNZQ010000089.1 GCA_017382775.1 Spirochaetaceae bacterium | reverse complement strand
AGGGGAGTTCCCCTAAAACCCCCAAATTTTTGAGATAAAGAAAAAAACGAAGCCTTAAATTAAAAATCAATCAAATTTTCAGATTTAAGGCCTTGAAGAATCAAATTGACAACACCGTCAATGTCATAATCTTCCGTGTTGACAACCAGGTCGGCAAAATCGAAAGACGAATTATCGATGCCATACAGCTCCAAATACCGACGAGAATCCTCGGAATCCCGCATTTTAGTGAAAGAAAAAACCTCATCGAAGTTACCACCCTCACGCTGCACAATGCGAGAAGCCCGAGTCTCAGCCGATGCAGTCAAAAAAACCTTGAAGTCAGCATCATCCAACATCCAAATCGCCAGCCGAGAACCCAAAACAGAAGGTTGCTGCCGTGCCAATTCCACCTGCCTGGTGTCCACAAGCCGATCATAAGACGGGTCGTGCTTGGCGGATTCAATAACCTGTTCCAAAGTCATGCCTCGCTCATCAGCCAAATTACGAAAGGTCCAATTAACAAGTTGCAACCCCAACAATGAAGAAAGTCGTTTACAAACCGAAGTATTACCGCAACCGCTTTTCCCTGAAACAGCAATTCGAAGATTTTCCTTTAAAACACGCATAAATCCGCCAAAAATATCAGTTACCGGAAACTTCCAGAGGAACATCCTCTAATTCTTCCCCGGCCTTCAAGTAAACTCTAACGATGTAAATACCAAGACAAACAACAGCACAAACAACACCGATTGTGTTACTTATGCCGGCTGCCAACTTCAAACCTTCTTTTGCCTGCAAAATGTAAGCAACGGAAACTGCAGTCATATAGGTTGCGGGAATTGCCGCAAACCAACCGTAATTTTTATTCCTGTACTTACAGAAATAAACAGCACCGGCCCACAAGGCAATCATGGCCAAGGTCTGGTTGGACCAAGAAAAATATCGCCAAACAATTTGGTAATCCACAAGGGAAATAAGGTAGCCAATACCCAAAACAGGAATTGTCAAAGCAAGACGTTTTCGCCAATCTTTTTGGTTTAACTTGAACCAGTCTGCAAGGGTCAAACGTGCAGAACGGAAAGCAGTATCGCCGGAAGTAATGGGACAAGCAATAACGCCCAACATGGCCAAAACGCCACCTACAGGTCCCAAAAGACTGGTGGACATGGTATAAACAGTGGTGGAATCGCCAACAAAAGGAGCACCAAACTTATTGCCACCTTCATAGAAGAAAGCAGAAGCAGCGGCAGCCCAAATCAGAGCAATAACACCTTCGGCAACCATGGCACCGTAGAAAATGCGGCGGCCATGTTTTTCACTCTTAATACAGCGAGCCATCATTGGGGACTGTGTTGCATGGAAGCCGGAAAGGGCACCACAAGCAACGGTAATAAACATCATGGGCCAAATGGGCAAGTCACCGGGATGCATATTGTGAAAATGGTCCCAAAGTTCCAACATGGGGCGCTCGCCACTGTTCAAAATGGTAGCACCGCCAATACCCAAAGCCATAACGATCAAACAAATTCCGAACACGGGATAAATATTGCCGATAACTTTGTCAATGGGCAAGAATGTTGCAAGAGTGTAATAAGCAAGAATAACGATGGTCCAAAATTTAACATTCAAAGATTCGGGAGTGAGCAAAGCGATGAGACCGGCAGGGCCCACCATGAAAACAGTTCCAACCATAACGAGAAGAACCACGGAGAAAACACGCATAACCTGTTTCATGCCTGTACCCATATATTTTCCCACAATTTCCGAAATCGAAGCACCGTTATTGCGCTCAGAAAGCATTCCGGAAAGATAGTCGTGAACAGCACCGGCAAAAATCGTGCCGAAAACAATCCACAAATACACCGCCGGTCCCCACAAAGCACCGGAAATGGCACCAAAAATCGGTCCCAAACCGGCAATGTTCAAAAGCTGAATTAAGAAAACTCGCCATGTGGGCATGGGAACATAATCCGCACCATCTTCCTTTGTATAAGCCGGTGTCTGTCGGTCATCCGGACCGAAACGTTTTTCAATAATTGCACCGTAGATGACATAGCCAAGAACAAGTACAACCAATCCGATAAGAAAACTAAACATACTTCCTCCAAATAAACAGTACTTTAATATTATTATATCACACTTTTTTTAAATTGTCAAAATTTTTTCACAAAAAACAGAAAAAAAATGCCAATAGCCCCCCCAACATCATCTCCATAAGAGAGAACAGCAACCAATATTGGGAAAATCCAACTATTCGAATTTTTCCAATAGTTCGCCCCCGCATAAAAGCAGGCAAAAATTCGCAAAAAAAATTTAAAAAAATGAATTATCGTTTCAGAATTTTTAACAAAAAAGCAAGAAAGAAAAAAACCGGCGGAAGAATGTTAAAAACAAAGGAAAGCACAGTCATGCCCAAAAGGGCAGAATCGTTATAACTGAAAAGTCCAAGTCGGACAAAAATATCGAAAACAGAACTGACAAAATACAGAACAATGCCGCCAATCATAGCAGTCCCTGCACGATCGCGATTTTTATTCCAAGAAATTATTGCCAAAAAGGT
>JAFNZQ010000088.1 GCA_017382775.1 Spirochaetaceae bacterium | reverse complement strand
GTTGAGGCCAAAATTTTCTTGCAACATTTTAACCAAGTGGGAACCGGCTTTTGTATGTTCCAATTTTACGGGGAAGGCACGTTTTCGTTTTTTCAAAACCTCTTGCAGTGCTTCCAGCAAATCCGCGTTTTCGGGAACAACTGTGGATGCATCCCTGGTTAGTTTGAACAAACAGGAATCCTTAATTTCGTATCCGGCAAAAAGGGATTGAGCAAAGAGTAAAATCACGTCTTGCCACAGAGTCCAATCCCGTCCGTTTGGGAATGGAATGACGTTTTCCACCTTTTTGGGAATCAAAATGGCCGTCCAAATTCCGTTTTCTTCTTCGCTGATGGCCTTAATTTTTTTTTCGGAGGCAGTGCTTTTCAGTTCGAAAAAGGCGTATAATTCGCTGCCTTCAATGGGTGTGTAATGATTTTTGCCAATACGCAGCGGTGTTAAAATGGGAAAGATTTTTTCGTCAAAAAAATTTTTCAAAAAGGGCATTTCGTCTTCGGAAAAACGGTTTTTGTAGTGAATGCCCACCGAATCCATTTGTTGCAACAATTTCGAAACACAGGAATTTTGTTTGTTGATGAGATTACGGGTTTTTTCCAAAATTTGTTCAATGACCTGTTTGCCGTCAGAATCGTCGGAAAACCGGATTTGCCTGTGCAGTCCGCCCACCCGTATCATGAAAAATTCTTCCAAGTTGGAAGAAAAAATTGAGAAAAAATTCAGCCGTTCCAAAAGGGGAACTTCCTCACTGAAAGCTTCATCCAAAACGCGATCGTTGAAATCCAGCCATGAAAGTTCCCTGTTAATCGAAGGAAAATCATTCATAGTTTTTCCGAAAATCAGATTTTATCCAAATTCATGGAACACATTCCCGATGGGATGGGGAGAGTTTTCTTCTTCAATCCTAAAATGTTTATGGTGAAATAGTATAATTTTTCGCTGCGCATTCGTATCATCCACTGGCCGCGTTCATCCTTTTCTGAACGAATGCTAATGTGATTTCGCTTCAAAAGCAAATTTTGTATTCCCATGGCTTCCACGCTGGGAATTGTCCAGTCCACGGTTTTTCGGGAAAGACTGATGGACAGTCCGATGACATTTTCAATCATCAATGTAACTGTGGACAGCGGAATTGTGGGGATGTAATTTTGCCGCGGAAATTCTTCGGAAAAAGTGATGTTCCGTGCCGGCGCTTCTTTGTTGGGAAGATAGGCCTCCCAATAACTTCCTTTATAGCGTTCTCCTTCGGGGGACAAAACTTCCAGCAGAAAATAAAGGTGTTTTAAAGTGCTTTCTCGCGCCAATTCGTAGCGTTGATATTTTTCCAGCCCTTTTATGACCATGAAAGTGTACTGGGGGAAAACGCTTCCGCGAAATCCGTCTCCGTCGGGTGTAAAGTCGGGATCGTCCATGGAAAGGGATGGAAATGGATGTTCCGCACCAAATTCTTCCGGATTTGTTAGGTGCTGAACCATTCTTTCGGCCTTGTCTTCATTGGGAATTTCCGCAATCAGTGGCCAAAAGGCGGCAATGGTTTTCCTCATGACCTTTCGGCCTTCGCTGTCCAAGTCATAATAGAAACCGGTTTCTTCATCCCACATAAGGGAATTGATTTTCGTTTTCAACATGAAGTACTGTCGTTTGAAAACAAAATTCATGTCCTTGTCGTTGAGAATATCCGCCAAACTTGTCATGTAAAGGGCATTTATTGCCACCGAAACGTTAAAATCAATGAAATATTTTGCATCCCGTCGGGGAGAATTTGTCATTCCCGTAGCTCCCAGTGGGGTGGCGTAAAGACCGTTTTCGTCTTTGAATTTTTCCAGCCACATCATGTATTTGTGGAGACAGGGGAAAACTTCCTTTACACGTTTTTTGTTGCCGGTTTTGTGGAAAAGGTTAAATTCCGCCCATGCAAAGAGAGGCAGCCCCACGCCATCGGGATTTTCCGCAGAAAGAATCGGCTCTTTGGAACGAAAATCATAGCGACAACGAATGGCTCCATCTTCCTCCTGTCTGTCATAAAGAAAACTGAGGGCACTTCCTCCCGCAAAATTTCTGTTGGAATACACTAAAAAAAAGGATGACCAAATTGCATCCATCTGATCTATAATAAGCGGTGCATCGGGATTTTCGTTGGCATTGGGATAAAAGAGGTAACCGTCCGGCGTTTCTTCTTCTTTTGACGGTTGATACCAAAAGTTTTGAAGGACTGCCCAAGCTTTTGCGTAAACATCAACAAAATCATTGTCGTAGAAAATTATTTCGGGAAATTCTTTTTTTGACATAAAAACCTCTTTTGATATATTGTGTCTAACCCCTCATACCATTTTATCATATTTTTTTTAAAAAATCAACACTTTTTTTGAAATTTTTACAATGTAACGTTAATTTTTGTGGTATAATATACTTTATGCGAGATCCTTATGATACTACCCAAATTTTCGATTCGCGAAGTAGTACAGACGCCTTTTCGTGGGAAAGGGCAGAACTGTCATTTTTCAATGTTATTTTTACCGGTGAAGAAGCCAGAGGTCTTTGCGGTATTTTGGAAGAGTTGCAGACCTTTGACAGCAACATGCGCAACAGCATTTTAGAAAAATGCGACGTGTTGAATCAACTGTTGGGAAATATAAATCGGTTTCCGTCCCTTTGGGTGGACGAGGGAGCACGAAATTACGACACATTGTTGTCATCCCTTTTGTCCGCCGATTCCGGAGATAAATTGTTGTCCATCCCCACAAAGGCCTTTTTGGGAAAGGGCTTTTTGGTGGCGAAATTCCAAATGTTTTCCGGAATTTTGCATTTTTTGCGGGACAAAGATGCGTTGTCAATTAGTTTGAATAAAATCCGGTCCATGGCATTGCGGGTGATGTTTACCATAATGTTGGAAGACGTGTATTTTTCCATTTTGGCGGATAAAAACAATTCCGTGGAATTGCGAACAAAGGTTGCGAAGAAGTTAATCTTTCTGTGGGAACATCGTTGCGACATGAACGCGGAAATTCTTCCGGAAATGTTGGAGAAGGTGTGGGCGATTCGAGACAACATCGTTCCTGCCTTCGGAACAATGGTGGGAACTTCGGAGTTGTTGCGACTGATGATTGAAATGCCGGAATCTTGGCTGGACTTTTTGAAAACTTCGGAGCATGATGTAAACATAAAATATTCTTTGGAAGAATTTATCTTCGGGCTGACTTACGAGCAAATCGGTCGGTTGCGGAACAAGATGGAAACAATGGTTACCAAGGTAATCGGTCGCGAAGATGTTTATCAGGAATTGAAGAACGATCAACTTTCCTTTGAAAAGGAGCTGAATCCGAAGCAGTTTTACAAAATGTTTTCCATTCGGAGGGATTGTGCCCGAGGCAGACGGGAATTTGCCTTGGACGGCCCAACACACACCTTGGAAGACTACTTTATGCGATATCTCCTTGAAAACGACAAGGATCTTTTAAGTTAAAAGACTAAAAAATCACAGTTATTCCCAACTCGCCTTGAAACAGCCAGCGGTCAAAATTTTCCGTGATGGCGCCGAATCCCAGTTTAATGATGTTTTCCGAGGGCAAGAACAGAAAAAGTTCGCCTCCCGTGGCAATTTTTCGCAAACCGTCAAAGTCCACACCCACTTTGCACCAAGGTCCTCCGCCAAAAATGCGTCCCTGGCCGCGTAGGAATGTTCCGAAAGTGAACATTCCGTCAAAGGCGGTGAATATCCCGGTTTTGGGTGCAAAAACGTATTCCGCCTGAATGTTTGCGGTGAAGACACCTGCTTTCAGTTCGGACATTACGCCCAGCCCCAGTCCTCCTTCCGAAAGGGATGAAGAAAATTCTTCGCTGATAAAGGCGTATCGAAGAAGTCCCGCTAAAAAGAGATTGCAGTTTTCAAACTGAAATTCGCCACCGCCTTTCACAGAGGCCGCAATGAGCGCTCCGCAAGAATTGGCACCGGTTAAAATTGCGCCAAGTTGTCCGTGAATTTCCAAAAATGGGAGGGGAGTAAACAAAAAAGCCACGTTAATTGGCATGGATGCAAATTCATTTTGGGGTAAACCAAGAGCGGGAGCCAGAGAAAAGGAAAAAATCGTGGTTTGCAAAGGGCATAATCGGGCGGAAGATACAGCACCAAGGGAAGTTCCGCCGGTGTTTACGCTCACCATGGCGTGGGCGGTTTCCTTGCCGATGATTATCGTTTCCTTGGCTGTGAATATTTCCTCATCGTCGGTTGCGGACTGAAATTCCAAATCCACGGTATAGTTCCCTTCCCGGGGAGAAAGACCATTTTGGGTTCCGTCCCAAATAAATTCCTGTTTTTCCGAGGAAAATTGGGAGAAGGTTTTTTCAAAAATCGCGCTTCCCTCTTCATTCAAAATTTTAATACGACCGTGACCCGGTGCGGACACACAGAAAGTAACCCGTAATTTTTTCGAGGCAATGCCGGCTGCGGTAAAATGTCGAGAAGAAAATTTCAGTTTGGAAACAGAAAATTTCGCTTCATCCAAGGTGATTTTAACCTTTCGGCGGATATTTCCCCGGGAATAAACGGTTCCTTTCGCTGAATTGTAGCCGAATTTTCGTACTTCAACCCCGTGGGCACCGGTGGGAAGTTCCGCGGATGTACCTTCCAAAAGTTGACCGTTAATGTAAATTTCACTTTTTTCGGGAACAGTTTCGAAATCCAAAATTCCCCGTTCGCCGTCCATTTTAATTCGGAATGTTTTTTTCGTTCCCGCTTCCGCGTCCACCAAAAATTCCTTGTCGGAAAAACCCGGTTTTTGGAATTTCACCCGATGCAACCCCGGGGTAACATCATCTAAAACCAAATCCGCGCGACCGGCAAAGACGGAATCAAAATAGACTTCCACACCGCTGGCGTCGGTTAAAAATTCCAAAACGGCCTTATTGGATTCCAAACGCAGGAGAACATCTTCTGTAAGTCTTTGCAGTGGAGAAGAGGATGCAACCTTTTCGTCCAAGGGGAAATCTTCCACGGAAAACCCCACGGAAAAAAAATGCATGGGAAGAGAAAATAAAATGAAGGCGAAAACGACCTTTTTCATTGGACGATGACGGGCTTGAACCGCCGACATCTTGGTTGTGACCCAAGCGCTCTCCCAACTGAGCTAATCGTCCGTTAAATTTATTCTACATTAATAATTTTTTTTTGTCAAGGGTTTTTGTGAAAAAAAGCCTTTTAATTTACACACCAATTTCTTCGTGTCGTTTTCGCAATGCGGAAATGCAGTCTCCCACAAAATCGTTGAGTTCCACGCCCAACAGTTGGCAACCATTTCGAATTACATCACGGTTGCAGGCGGCGGCAAAATCCTTGGTTTTGAATTTTTTCATGACGGATTTTATCTCCATGTCCATAACGCTTTTTGAGGGCCGAACCGCAGCACAGGCCACAATGAAGCCGGAAAGTTGATCCACGGTGTACAAAACCTTTTCCATTTGGCAATTAGGCTCCACGTCACTGCAAATTCCGTAGGCGTGACTTTGAACGGAATGGATTAAATCCTCGGTAATTCCGTCAAAGTTTGATTTTTCCTCTCGGAAAATTTCAGCACATTTTTTGCAATGTTCCTCCGGATATTTTTCGAAATCCACATCGTGTAAAAGCCCTACGGCTTCCCAGTATTCGGGATTTTCCCCATATTTTTCCGCAAAATAGGCCATTGCCACCGCCACCGTTTGGCAATGACGGAGCAGGGAAGGCTGGGAAACGTATTTTTTTAATAAATTTTGCGCATCCGTAATTTTCATAACTAAACACCTATCGAATTATATCACATTTTCGGGGGTTTGTCAATGGGGAAAATCATTTTACGGACTCTTTGGCCGCTGAAATTATTTCCTCGGCAATTTGGGGGCTGCATTTTAGGACGGAATAAACGGTTTCCGCTTCTGCGACGGCTAAATCAGCGGTGGTTGCAAAGGTTTTCATGAGGATTTTTGCCCGCTTCGGGCCCACATTGGGCAGTTTTTCAAAGGATGATGTGATTTTTTCCTTGGTGCGTAGCCGTTGGTTGCGGCTGGTGGCGAATCTGTGAGTTTCGTCACGAACTCGTTGCAAAAGCCGAAGGGCATCGCTGCGTTTGGGAAGACAAATGGGTTGAGAATTTCCCGGTAAGTATAATTCCTCGTCTCGTTTGGCCAGTCCCACCACCGGAACGGATAAATCCAGCCGGGATAAAACCCCTTGTACCGCGTTCACTTGGCCGATTCCGCCGTCGATTAAAATCAAGTCCGGCAATTCGTCGTTTTCCCGCAGAAGACGGCTGTATCGTCGCATGGTCGCTTCCCTCATGGATGCAAAATCGTCGATGACGCCTTCGGTGCTTTTAAGACGGAAGTAGCGATAATTTTTTTTGTCCGGATTTCCGTTGTAAAAGGAAATAAGGCTTGCCACAGGGAATTTTCCCTCCAAATGGGCAATGTCGAAGCCTTCTATTCGCACAGGCAAGGTGGGTAGGGACAGAAGTTCCATCAATTCCTTCATGGCGGGAAGATCGCCACGCTCTCGTTTACGTCGCACTATGTCCTCGTGGGCATTTTGACGAGCCATGGCCATGGCGGCGGCGTGACGTTTTTGAGCCTTGGATTTTTCCGAAACAAAGGCGATTTTAATTTTTGAGTTGAACGTCTCTTTGAAAAAATTTTTCGCCATTTCCACATTGGAATGGGTGGGAAGGAAAATTTGAGGTGGCAAAAGATTTTTTTCGGTATAAAATGCGGGAAGAAATTCTTCCATCAATTCATCCGGCTCTTTCAAACTGACTGTTCGGTAACATTCCTTTGCAACCAATCTTCCGTTACGCATTTTCAAAACCACAAAGGAGACCATTTCTCCCTCGGCGAAAAATGCAATGTAATCCCTGGCGGTTTCATCCATGTCCTCCACGGTATTTTGGGATTTTAAAACCTTTATGGCAGCCAATCCGTCCCTAATACGCGCAGCCTTTTCAAATTCCAAATTTTTCGCGGCCTCTTTCATGGTAAGTTCAATTTTTTTTGCT
>JAFNZQ010000087.1 GCA_017382775.1 Spirochaetaceae bacterium | reverse complement strand
CCCAATTCTGACGGGAGCACGGCTGTGGGAAATTCGTGTAGTCATCCGCAAAATAACGGGAAGGGAAAATTTTTCCGAAATATCAAAGGCTTCCAAGGTCATTTCGTAGGCTTCTTGCTGATTTGAAGGCTCCAAACAGGGAATTCCCGCAAAATCGGCAAAAAAACGACTGTCCTGCTCGTTTTGGCTGGAATGCATTCCCGGATCATCGGCTACGGCAATTACCAAGCCGCCGTTTATTGCCAACAATGCCGAATTCATAAAAGGGTCCGCAGCAACGTTAAGTCCCACGTGCTTCATTGTTACAATTGCTCTTTTCCCGGAAAATGACATTCCCAAGGCCGTTTCCAAGGCCGTTTTCTCATTTGCGCACCATTGGGCTGAAACATTGCCCTGTTCCAACAAAAATTCCATAATTTCCGTCGACGGTGTTCCCGGATATCCGAAAGCGCCGCTGATTCCCGCATCAATGGCGCCTTGGGCAAGGGCTTCATCCCCTAAAAAAACCTTTGTGTTCATGGAAAAATTTTACGTCAATAGAAAAAAAAAGTCAAGTGCCGTAATGTATTTTTGGCGGAATAAGATGTTTCCCCGATTTTTTTGCGAAAATTGAGGAAGAAAATAAATAAAATGAAAAAAAAACGGATTTTTATGAAAAAATGCTTGACAACTTTTTTGTTTTATGATAGAATCATAATAAATGCGGCGATGGTGGAAGTGGTAGACACGCTAGCTTGAGGTGCTAGTGCTGCGAGGCATGCTGGTTCAAGTCCAGTTCGCCGCAAGCATTTATAAAGAAAAGGCTCCGAGTTACCGGAGCCTTTTTTGTTATTGAAGCCTTATTTCCAACATTCCGTATCGGTAATCCCGATGGATTCCGCCTTGAACTGAGGATCCTTTCCCTCTTTCTCCTGTCTTTCGTAATCCTTCAATGCTGCGTATGCCTTTCCGCCCAAGATGATACAAACGGGAATATTTATCAAAGCCATAATTCCCATGAGAACGTCCGCCAAATCCCAAGCCAAACCTGCTTTGAACTGGCTTCCGGCAAAGACAATGAGTACCGCCGCAATGCGATAAATCGCCAAAAAAACCTTGTTGCCATCCGCATTTGGATACAAATAATTTACCGTACTTTCCGCATAATAATAGTTGCCCACAATGGTTGTGTATGCAAAAAGAACCAAGGTCACGGTGACAAAAACTTCGCCGAAAATTCCGAAATTGGAATTGAGAGACGCCTGAATGAAGGCCGCATTTTGCGTATTTCCGGACGCATCCACAAAACCTGCGGGATCAACGCCGGAACACAGCATCATGAAAGCCGTGGCGGAACAAATAAGTATGGTGTCAATAAAAACCGAAAGGGACTGAACGATTCCCTGCTTCACCGGATGGGACACATCGGCGGAAGCTGCCGCATTGGGTGCGGAACCGATACCGGCCTCATTGGAATAAAGGCCACGTTTGATTCCGTTCATCATTGCGGCACCGAAAAGGCCGCCGAACACGGATTTTGCATTGAAGGCTTCCCTAAAAATATTTCCGATAACGGATGGCAACAAATTGATGTTCATAATAACGACTACGAGAGAAACCAGTATGTAAATAACAGACATTATGGGAACCAAAAACTGCGTCGTTTGGGAAATACGTTTTCCGCCGCCGAAAATTACCAAACCGGAAAATGTTGCAACCAAGGCTCCGATTATTACAGTTGTGTGGGGTGAAGAACCGGCAGGAACCACAAAGTCCGTTAAATTGAAGGCTGCCAATGCGTTAAATCCGCCCATGTAGGTCAAAATCAAAGCCACGGCGAAAATTCCTCCCAGCAAAGGGGAGTGAAGGGCCTGTTGGATGTAATAGGCCGGTCCGCCGTAAAAACCGTCCTTGCCTTTCTTTTTGTAAATTTGGGCCAAGGTGGATTCCACAAAGGCGGAAGCCCCACCTAAAAGGGCAGTCATCCACATCCAAAATACCGCACCGGGACCTCCTGCCAAAATCGCTCCCGTAACTCCGATAATATTTCCCGTTCCAACCCTGGATGCGGTGGAAATCATCAAAGCCTGGAATGAAGAGCCACCATGTTCCTTACCGGTTTGTTCCGTCATCAACTTGAATGATCTTCCCAAAAACCGAATTTGAACGAAACGTGTTCGTACCGAAAAATAAATGCCCGCCGCCAAAAGGAGAGCAATCAACACGTAGCCATACATGTAACTGCTGACTGTACCAATAAATTTTCCGAAAATATCCATAGTTTGAATTTTTACACATTGAAAAAAAATTGTCAACAGGGAATTTCCCTATTCAATGAAAAATCTTCCTCTGACAATCATAATGAAAGAAATATCGATTTCCGTAACAACTTTTCAAAAAAAATAAGTTTTACCTTGACAACCGGAAAATATGTGGTATAATAGATATGATATTAAATGAGTTTTCAATGGATTTTACCTGCAAAAACTCTCAAAATTCATCAACAGGAGTGTCGAATGGCTGAATTCAGAATGGAACATGATTTTCTCGGTGACAAAGAAGTACCCATTGATGCCTACTACGGAGTGCAAACCCTTAGGGCGATTGAGAACTTTCCCATTACCGGGGACAAACTGCATCCCACATTGATTAAATGTTGCGGTATCGTTAAAAAGGCTTGTGCCCTTGCCAACGGTGACATCGGAGTTATGGACAGAAAAATTGCCGATGCCATTGCCAAAGCATCTGACGATGTGATCTCCGGAAAATTAAATGACAGTTTCATGGTGGATCCCATCCAAGGTGGAGCGGGAACTTCCATAAACATGAACACCAACGAGGTTATAGCCAATCGTGCTTTGGAAATTCTTGGTGAGAAAAAAGGAAACTACAAGGTAGTTTCACCCAACACCCATGTGAACATGGCTCAAAGCACCAATGACGCTTTCCCCACCGCGGCCCACTTGACTCTTGCAATGATGTTGGACGAATTGCTGGAAGTAATGAAGGCAATGCGGGAAATGATGCTTAAAAAATCAAAAGAATTTGACGGAATGATTAAAATGGGACGAACCCACCTTCAGGATGCGGTACCCATTCGTTTGGGACAGGAATTTGCCGCCCATGCTGCTGTTGTGGCACGGGATATTGAACGAATTGCCCGTACGAAAGAACATCTTTATTCCGTAAACATCGGCGGTTCCGCTGTGGGAACAGGCCTTAACGCCGATCCGGAATACATCAAGATTGCAATTAAATACTTGGCTGAATTTTCCGGTTTGCCCATTAAAGGCGCCGAAGATATGATTGACGGAACACAAAACTGCGACGCTTATACAGAAGTTTCCGCAGCCTTGAAAGTGTGTATGGTCAATATGTCTAAAATCTGTAACGACCTACGCCTTATGGCTTCGGGGCCTTGTTGCGGTCTTTTCGAACTGAATTTGCCCCCTCGTCAGCCCGGTTCTTCCATAATGCCCGGAAAGGTAAACCCCGTTATGGCAGAAGTGGTAAACCAGGTTGCATTCCAGGTAATCGGAAACGACATTGCCGTTACCATGGGAGTGGAAGCCGGCCAGTTTGAGCTTAACGTAATGGAACCGATTTTCGTTTACAACGATATCAAATCCATTCAGTACATGACAAACGTCTTCAAAGTGTTCACAAAATATCTTTTGACGGATTTAACCGCCAATCCCGACCGAATGGCCGCTTACGTTGAAAACTCCGTGGGTGTGATTACC
Organism: Spirochaetaceae bacterium; assembly: GCA_017382775.1. Taxonomy (GTDB): domain Bacteria; phylum Spirochaetota; class Spirochaetia; order Treponematales; family Treponemataceae; genus RGIG268. The sequence continues at coordinate 280 of JAFNZQ010000087.1, read as the reverse complement.
GCAATCAATCCCCACGTTGGCTACGAAACCGCCGCGGAATTGGCTCGAGAAGCATATCAGACGAAGAAACCCATTCGCGAACTCATCTTGCGAGACAACATTCTTACCAAAGAAGAAGTGGATGTGATTTTGGATCCCATGAGTATGACTTCTCCGGGAATTTCCGGTTTTGAAATTTTGAAGAAAAAAAGCGGTAAATAACCGTATCAAAAAAGGCATTCATTATTAGGAGGAAATAAAAATGAGTGAAAAGAAAAAAATCGGGTTACCTTTGCAGATT
>JAFNZQ010000086.1 GCA_017382775.1 Spirochaetaceae bacterium | reverse complement strand
GAAAGCACAAAATGCGCCACCGAAAATGTATGAAGTATTCCCCGTGGGATATGTATCTTTGGCACCGGAAACTTCTTGCCATGTGGGAAACCGTTTTTCCATTTTAGCCTGGATCAGCATTTGCATGGTCAAATCATCATTTAAGCGACCATGTTTTCCGTCCATGCTTTCAGTGAAAACGGAAATACCTTCCACGAATAAGGCGGGAAGAGACCACACTGCCACGGGACTTGCCATATCTCCCACAACGTATGAAGCGACTTTCCATGCGGAAGTTTTTATATTCAAACTTAAGGCGTGGGTAAGTTCATGCTCAAAAACATCCAATAACGTTGAGGCGTAAACATCATCCTTGTCACTACTGACGGTGTCAAAAAGCACAATCCGATTATAGGGCATGGGCATAAAATATGCATTGAGAATATCAGTATCGGGGGAGACCACCACAGGAAACCGCAACTTTTTTTCAACGTTGAGATAATCCGCCAATTTCTCGTAGGATGCATCCACCTTATCAATGAGCAAATCCACAGTGAGGCGACTATCTTTGGGGTAAATAAAATCAAAATACTGCGTCTGTCTCACATAAAGACGACGAGGCTTTGAATACACTGACGAAAAGGAAGTCTGAGCAAACGAAAAATACAGGCAAGAGAAAAGCGAAAAAATTAAAACTAATTTTTTCATACAGGAAAAGTCGTTAAAACGACAAAATATGTCGGGCGAAATAATCGCCCGACGAAATTAAAAGGATTTACCGTTCTTCAGAGCAGCACGACAAATTTTGCAAATCATCAATTTCTGCTCACCCTCTTCATGATCATAGAGGACTTTTACCCCTGTGCGTTTACAACGGGGGCAAGTTCCGCGACCATGAGAAGGCATTGAACGAATTCCACTTCCACGATGTGATTTAGACATACCTATCTCCTACTCTTCCTTTTGTGAAGCCTCTTCGCCGGCTACGTCAGCCTTAACCTCATCAGAAACTTTTTCGGTTTCTTCCGCCTTTGCCTTTTTAGGTGCTTCGGATTTAGCCGCTGCTTTCTTTGTGGATTTTACTTCCTTATCAGCTTTTTCGGCTTTTTCATCCGCTTTTCCGGCTTTTTTCGGTTTGGAAGCCTTTTTTGCGGCATCCTTTTTCGAAGCTTTTTCGCCGTCAGAACCGGAAAGATCGTGAGTATCCTCGTAATCCACCAATTCCAAAAGCACAATTTCGGCGTTATCATGGTTTCGATAACCCAATTTCAAAATTCGCGTATAACCGCCATTTCGATCCTTCATTCTGGGACCGATGTCGGTGAAAAGTTTAGCAACCATGGCATCATCGAACAAAAAGCGTGCCGCTTGGCGTCGATTATGCACAGAATCAACCTTTCCGCGAGTAATCAACTTTTCTGCAAAACGTCGAGCTTCAAGGGCTTTAGCCTTTGTGGTTGTAATCCTTTCCGAACGAAAGAGCGACGTAACCAAATTTCGCAACATTGCCTTTCTGTGGGCTGTTTTCCTAGAAAGGGCATTAAATCCTGATCTATGATTCATCTGACATATCCTTCTGCATGGGAAGGGTAATTTTGCTGCAAACCTGAGAATAATCGGTCATTCCCAATTCCAAGCCCCACTCATGCAATTTATCTATGATTTCCTGCAAACTCTTTTTACCGAAGTTTCTTGTTTTTCCGATGTCATCCTCGGTGTGCTGTGTCAACTCACCGATTGTCCGAAT
>JAFNZQ010000009.1 GCA_017382775.1 Spirochaetaceae bacterium | reverse complement strand
TTGCCCTTTGGTGGAATAACCATTACCAACGACATTGCCATGGTTAAAGGCATTGGTTTCGACACCGCTGAACGCATCAAAATCACGAAGGGATGCGCATGGGAGCCCTTAATCGAAGAATATGAAGAGGTTCTGATCCCGGGAATTGGCGGACGAGCCCCAACACCCGCATCACGGAACGAAATTTGCCAAATTATCCAGTCTCGACTGGGAGAAATATTGTTGTTGGCAAAAGAACGGTTGGGCAGTTACATGAACAACTTTATCGGAAACATTGTGGTAACCGGTGCCACCGCGAAAATGCCCGGTGTGCTGGAACTGGTTTCGGAAGTTTTTGGAACACAAGCTGTCCGACAAGGTATTCCCTCAAAACTTTCCGGAGCCTTTGAGGAATTTACCACCGTGGAATATGCCACCGCAGCCGGACTTTTAATCGTTCATGGGGAAATGGATGATGGGGAAGCAAGCCCCAGACGAAAAAAGGAAAGTCGCCACAGAGATCATAAAATGTGGAACAGTCTGAAAAATTTCGTCAAAGAATTTTTCTGAAATTCGGCGTTCTCCCTTGCTTTAATTACAGAATGAAATCACTTTTTTCTCGCCTCCCATGGGATTTGGATAAATCGGTAAATGGATTATTCCAAGGAAAAATAAAATATTTCCGTATTTTATCTTATATCACTTGACAAAAAAAAATTTTTATGCTACAATGGTAGCAATGGTTCATTTGGGAGGGGAAAATGAATTTCGAAATGGTGGATTTTGATACACCTGTAAGTCAAAGTGCAAATCCAACAGTTATAAAAGTCATCGGTGTGGGTGGTGCCGGTTCCAATGCGGTTCGTCGCATGATTGAAGCGGGCCTTACCGGAATAGAATTTATCGCAGCCAATACCGATTTACAAGCCTTACGTTCTTCTGCAGCCCAAACGAAGATACCTTTGGGATCAAAACTGACCGGTGGATTAGGTGCCGGGTGTGATCCGACCATTGGGGAAAAGGCAGCCTTGGAAGACGAAGAGGGAATTCGCGAAGCACTGAAAGATGCCCAAATGGTTTTTGTAACAGCGGGAATGGGTGGAGGAACCGGAACCGGTGCTGCCCCGATTATTGCACGAATTTCCAAAGAACTGGGTGCCCTTACCGTGGCTGTGGTGACTCGCCCCTTTGACTGGGAAGGAAAATTGAAGCATAAACTCGCGGAAGAAGGTATTCAAAAATTGCGCGATGCCGTTGATTCCATCATCGTTATTCCCAATCAGAATTTGTTCAAAATTGCAGATAAAAATGTTACTGTCACCGAAGCCTATAATATGGCCGATGATGTTTTACGCCAAGGTGTGCAGGGAATTTCAGATTTAATTTTGCGTCCCGGTGAGGTAAACGTTGATTTTGCCGATGTTCGTACAATAATGAGCAACAAGGGTGAAGCCATTATGGGCGTGGGAAGAGGACACGGTGAAAGTCGTGCCGCCAATGCTGCCACCGAAGCCATCAGCAATCCTCTGTTGGAAAATTGCCAAATCGATGGTGCAAAAAGCATTCTCGTCAACATAAGGTCAAATGGCTCATTGGGCTTGGATGAACAAAAACAGATTGCGGATATTATTACAACCACAGCAGATGAGTTTGCAATGATAAAAGCGGGAACGGTTACCGACCCGTCCCTTTCCGAAGATGAACTTTTCGTAACCGTTGTTGCCACAGGCTTCACCGGAATTGCAAAGGAAGTGCCTCCCATGGCTGTGGCAGAACCTGCTCCGGTGGAACTTGCAAAGCCCGTGATTCCGGAAGAGAAAAATCCTTCCAATGTGGTTTCCAATGCTGAATGGGATAATATTTTAAATCCGCCTAAAAAACCTTCGCCGGTTGATTCCATAAAATTGCCGCCACAACTTAATTTTGACGACTTGGAGACTCCTGCCATACTCCGACAGCGCCAGAATTTGAATGACACACTCCAATAAACTGCATCCGGTGTTGCAGCAATACAAGTCATTTCTCTTACTGGTGGAGAGACGTTCTTCTCAAACGATTTCCACCTATATGTTTTGTATGGAAATGTTCTATGCATGGCTGATTGAAAATGCTCCGGAGTTTGTGGATGAATCCACGATAAAAAAAGTTGATATTCACAGCCTTTCCCGATACCTTATTTACCGTAAAACATCCGGAATGGAAGCCAACACCATTGCCAAGGATATTTCAGCATTGCGATCCTTCGGTTTTTTCATGGAAGGAAAGGGGCTGTGGGATGAAAACCCCGCAGCCTTATTGGAAAGGCCAAATCCGGGCAGAATCCTACCTGCTGTGTGGTCCGTGGAAGAAGTGGACGCATTTTTGGAAACCATTGATATTTCATCCCCTTTGGGGATTCGGGATAGAGCCTTATTCGAACTCATATATTCCTGCGGCCTGCGTATCAGCGAATCCTGTACCATCGATTTAACGGATGTGCATTTTGAGGAACGATTGATTTTAGTACGGGGCAAGGGCTCAAAAGAACGCATTGTTCCCTTTGGTGATGAAGCAATTTACTGGTTAAAAAAATGGATATTCGAATCTCGAATCGAATTGCGACCGCCACCCAATGAAAAAGCCCTGTTCCTGTCCCGTTACGGAAAGCGTATTTCCCGCAAAGGAATTTGGAAACGCTTTAAGCAGGTGGAAATTGCTTCCGGCCTTCATGGTAAGGTGCATACTTTGCGGCATTCTTTTGCCACCCATTTACTTTCGGGAGGTGCGGATTTGCGTTCGGTACAAGAATTGTTGGGGCATTCGGATATTGCCACTACCCAAATCTACACCCATGTGGATGCCGAAGATTTGAAATTGTATCACAAAGATTTTTTCCCCGGGCATAAAAAAAGTAAATAACCCCTTGACTTTCATTTTTTTTTATTGTATCATTATTTTGGAGGCGTAAATGATAAAATTTATTCTTATTTTGACTTTTTGCGGTTTCCTCGGATCTTGCGGTGATGATCCAAAAATCCTTCGGCGTCAACAAATGACGGAAGAAGGCGTTAAAAATCCCACTACCGTGGAAGAATATCGGGATGCAATCAATAAGTATAAACGCCGCATTGACGACATTTCCACTGCTCACAGCCAAGTGGGAATTTGGTATAAAATATTGGGTTCCCGTTATCTCGACAAACAAATGTTCGGAGAAGCCCTGAAATGCTATGAAGAAGCAATTAAGCTTTATCCCACAAACCAAAACCTCTATTACTATGTGGGACTTTGCGCCGGCTATATGGCAAAAAGCGCCTTGGACTATACAGCCACGGGAAATACATCCCAGCGGTCCAATTACCTGTTGCTTTCCGAAAGCGCCTACAAACGGGCAATAGAAATTGAACCTCGATATTTTAGGGCTCTTTACGGTTTGGGCGTACTCTATGTTTTTGAAATGGATAAACCTTTGGAAGCAATTCCCATTTTGGAACTTGCTTGTGATATTGAAAAACGCAACACGGATGCCATGATGGTCTTGGCTAGGGCATACTATATGACCTACGATACCGATTCTGCTGTTGCCATGTATGATAAAATAATTGAAACAACAAAATCGGAGGAGAGAAAGGCAGAGGCTGAAGCTAACAAACAGGCGGTGCTGAATGCAAATTTCTGATTTGCAACTGGCGTTGGCGGCTACAACTTTTTTGCGATGCGAGGAAAAACTTTTTTTAGCTGAAAATCTTGATTCTTTGGATGAATTTATAGCCATGTCGAAATCGGATATTTCCTTGAAAATCCGACGCAATTTGGGACGGGTGGATTGGGTTCCCCATGAATTGAAAAAAAAACTGGCGAAAATTCGGCGAATTGCCGAAGTTTACAATATAAACGTGGTTATTAGAACCGATAAAAACTTCCCGCAACTTTTGAGCAAAACCTATGATTGTCCCTATGCCCTTTTTTTTCGCGGTAATTTGGATGCTGTAAATGCTCCTTGTGTGTCCGTTGTGGGGACAAGGCGTCCTTCCTTTGCCGGCAGAAATGCCGTAACAGACTTCGTTGCTCAATTGGTGGAAAACGATGTTACCGTTGTTT
>JAFNZQ010000085.1 GCA_017382775.1 Spirochaetaceae bacterium | reverse complement strand
TTTCCCCAAGACCTGGCCATAACCACCCAGTTGCTGATAAAATGTTGTGCGGCGATTAAAAAATCCCGATTCATAAATCCGCTACCAATACGGGTGAAAAAAAGTTTTTCCGCCAAACCCAAAACATTTTTTTCCACATCCTGGTGTGTGGCCGTTTGCGAGGTGGAACTGGACACCGTTTTGCTCCAACCCGCATTGCGACATCTTTGGCTGGGAATCGATGCCGGCAACGTCCTTATGGAAAAAGACTTCACCGAAAAAATAACTTTGCAGGCACAGAAAATGTTGAAGCATCTCATTAAATGTGAATTAACTGCGAAGCCGGAAATCGAAATTATTATGCTTAATGCATCGTCATCCGAAAAATCCAAGGATGTGTCCATGCTCATTGACGGCGTAATTGCCGCGGCCGTTGCCAATGCATTCAGTGAGGCCCTTGATTCGCGGATTCGTCGTCTTCCTTTGGATATAAATGAGGTTTTAGAGCAAAAATTCACAATTAAACCGGAAATCACGGAGGATGCTGCCGCCGAGGTTCCCGAAGAATAATTTTTCATTTTTACCGCGAAAACATTTTTACCCCATTCTCTGTTGACTTTTTCGGGGAAATAGTGTACAATCATATTATGATTTACAACAAGGAATTTGAATGTCTTGATCCGCAAAAAATGCATGAATTGCAGTTAAACAGAATCTGCGATTTGGTCCGTCGTGTTTACGAAAATGTTCCTTTTTACCGTAAACGCCTGGATGATGCCGGAATTTTCCCCGACAGCATCCAAACCTTTGCGGATTTTGAAAAAATTCCCTTTACCACAAAGGATGATTTGAGACAAACCTATCCCTACGGACTTCTCGCCACGCCAAAAGAAAACATTGTGGAAATTCATATGTCCAGCGGCACCACCGGAATTCCCGTTGTGGACGCATACACCCAAAATGATTTGAACGACTGGGCGGAGGGAATGGCCCGAACCTTGGCCGCAGCAGGAGCAACCACCAGTGACACTGTGCAAAATGCCTTTGGATACGGCCTTTTCACCGGTGGGCTGGGGGTTCATTATGGTTCGAAACGGTTGGGTGCCGTGGTGCTTCCCATTTCTGCCGGTAACACGGAAAAGCAACTGGCGATGATGCAAGACTTTGAAACCGCCATTATCACATGCACTCCATCCTACGCCCTTTATCTTTCCGAAAGGGCGCGCCAGTTAGGAATAGACCTTAAAGGTTTGAACCTTAAAGCGGGATGTTTCGGTGCCGAACCTTGGTCGGAAAATATGCGTAAACAAATCGAAGCGGCTTGGGGCATAAAGGCCTTCGACATTTACGGACTTACGGAAATTACCGGCCCCGGTGTTGCCTTCGAATGTGAAGAACAAAACGGACTTCACCTAAACGAAGATATGTTCTTTCCGGAGATTATAAATCCCGAAACCGGTGCAGTCCTTCCTCCCGGAGAAAAGGGAGAGTTGGTTATTACCACCATAACGAAGCAGGGCACTCCCCTCCTACGTTATCGCACTCGTGACATAACCTACATTATTCCGGAACAATGCCCCTGCGGTCGTACCACACGACGTATGCATCGCCTTTTCGGTCGCACAGACGATTTGCTAATCATCCGTGGTGTAAACGTGTTCCCCACCCAAATCGAAAATGCCCTCATCGAAGCATACAACTGCGAACCGAATTATTTGATTATTGTCAGTCGCAACGAAGCCACTCACCTTGACGAAATAGAACTTCAAGTGGAAGTAAACGAAACCCAATTTACCGATGTTGTCCGCGATATTGAAAATTTGCACAAAAAAATTGAAGGAATTATGAAAAGCAAACTGGGTATCGCCGTGAAAGTTCGCTTCGTTGCACCCAATACCATCGCTCGCTTTGAGGGAAAATCAAAACGAGTGATTGACAACAGAAAAATTTAGAGAAAATACAGGAGGAACCATGCGAGTTCAACAAGTTTCCATTTTTTTGGAAAATTCTGCCGGAAGACTGGCGGAAGTAACCAAGATTTTGAAAGATGCACAAATAAATCTGCGCGCAATAATGATTGCTGACACCGCGGATTTCGGAATTTTACGAGTTATTTCCGAAGATTCCCAAAAAATGCTGGATGTTCTCCATGCCCATCAATACACCACCAGAATTTCGGAAGTGATTGCGGTACAAGTGGAAAATCATCCCGGCGCATTGAACGACGTTCTCGTTTTGTTCAGATCGCGAAATTTGAACATCGAATACCTCTACACCGCCTTTGAAAACGTGGACGGTCGTTCCATAATCATCATCAAATGCGAGGATGTGGAAGCTGCCAGCCGATTGGTGCAGGAAAACGGATTGAGCTGCATCGGAAGTATTTAATGAATTTCGATTTTATCCGCTTGGCCTGTGCCGTTCCCAAAATTGCAACGGGAAATTGTGAAATCAACGCAAAAGCCATAATGTCCCAAATTACCGACGGCGAAAAAGTCGGGGCGTCCATCCTTGCCTTTCCGGAATTATGTCTTTCCGGAAGCACCTGTGGCGATTTTTTTTCCCAATCCGCACTTTTAAATCAGGCCCTTTCCGCTTTGGAAAAAATCGTGGATTTTACCCGGGGAAAGGATTTACTGATTTTCATGGGAATGCCCCTTGCCTTTGAAAACCGGGTTTTAAACGTTATGGCGGCCATACAAAACGGCGAGATAAAATCTTTTTTGGTAAAAAACCGACTTTCACCCACTGAAAAACGGAATTTTTCCCCTTTGCCCAATCCCGGGGAAATTGAAATTCGCGGGAAGATGATCCCAATTTTGTCTCGGGGAATTTTTCGCCACATCAATGGTAAAATCAAAATTGCCCTGGCCTTCGACGATGAGATTTTCCATCCTGCAAGGCATCAAAAATTGGCGAACATAATTGTGAACCCTGCCGCATCCCCATATCGGGTGGGAAAATTTCGTGACACAACCCTGGCTCTGTCCGCCATGGGTGAAAAAATGTCCCAAGCCTGCCTTTTTGTAAACTGCGGAGACGGGGAATCCACCACGGATTTTACCTACGCCGGCGAGGGGCTGATTTTGGAAAACGGTTCCGTTCTTGGGGAAAAACAACCCTTTTCCACGGACAAACTTATTTTTGCCGATGTGGATTTTTCCCGTTTGAAAGGCCAACCTGTGAGAGATGACGGCTTGGAAATTCCGGTAACTTTGCCCTTGCCGGATTTTTCCCGTGGAATTACCTTTACGGGAAAGGTTGAGAAAAATCCCTTTTTGCAGGATGAATCACTACTCAACGAAGCCCTTTTAATCCAAAGCCACGGATTGGCAAAACGTTTTTCCCACTGTGGTGCCGTCTCCATGGTTTTGGGCCTTTCCGGTGGATTGGACTCCACCTTGGCCCTTTTGGTTTGCTGTGAGGCCGCGAAACTTTTGGGATTGGAAACTTCTTCCATCCTGGCAATCAGTATGCCATGTTTCGGAACCTCTCAACGTACAAAAAATAATGCCCACGACTTGGCCCTGGCTCTCAACGTGGATTTTCGCCAAATCAGTATAAAAGAGGCGGTGTTGCAACATTTTCGCGACATTGGGCATGACGAAAATCTGCACAATTCCGTTTACGAAAATTCCCAAGCACGGGAGCGGACACAAATCCTTATGGATGTGGCCAACGGTTGCAACGGAATTGTGGTGGGAACCGGCGACCTGTCCGAAGCTGCCTTGGGCTGGGCGACCTTCAACGGCGACAGCATTTCCATGTACAATGTCAACGGTTCTGTTCCCAAAACCTTGGTGAAAAAAATTGTATCCCACTACGCCGAAAATTGCGAAAATCCGAAAATTGCCTCAATTTTGAAAGACATTGTGGCAACTCCCATCAGTCCGGAACTTCTTCCGCCGGAAAAGGGTGAAATCACCCAAAGCACGGAAGAAATTTTAGGTCCCTACGAATTACACGACTTTTTCCTTTGGCATTTTTGCAAAAACGGTTTTTCCCCGGAAAAAATTCTCTTTTTGGCGGAGAAGGCTTTCGCCGGAGAATTTTCCCAAAAAACCATTACTTGCACATTGGACATTTTTTTGAAGAGATTTCCCGCCCAGCAGTTTAAACGCTCCTGTTCCTCGGACTGTCCGGCCGTTTTTCCCTTAAGCCTTTCTCCTCGGGCCGGTTATCAAATCCCATCGGACGGAAAAATCGATTTCGGCCTTTCGATTAAATGATGCCACCGGTATCGGATTTTCCTACCGAACCGCAAACCGCCTGTTTTAGACAGTAAACCGGAGGTAAACTTTTGGTAGAATTAAGTAAACCGGAGGTAAACTTTTGGTTTAGTTTTAAAAAAATGATGCCACACGGATTTGTTCCCATCTAACGATGCTCACGGTTTCGTCACGCGTCATGTGTCATGCTGAACTTGTTTCAGCATCTTTGATGCGCATCTCTGATGTGCGGTTTCCGAAACAAGTTCGGAATGACGATTGTTTAAATGGGCCGTTGTCGTATCGCCGGACGCAATC
>JAFNZQ010000084.1 GCA_017382775.1 Spirochaetaceae bacterium | reverse complement strand
TTACGAGTTACCTTTGAGTTTCCACGACCAAGGGTTGGATACTAAAATTATAGAAAAACTTGGTCTCAAAACAAAGAGAATCGACGTTTCCCGTTGGAAAGACTTTTTGTCCACCTATTCCGACGCAAAGGAAAGTGTAAAAATCGCCTTAATTGGCAATAAAGGTGACACCGGAGATTGCTATAAATCCATTTACGAATCCCTTTTCTATGCGGCCGTTACAGGCAATGGGGTGCGATTGGATTTTACCAGAATTTATGCCGAGGACGTTTTCACTTCCGAGGATTTGCCCAAAACTTTTGAAGGCGTTCAAGGAATCGTAATTTCCTCCAATTATACTCAACGAGGCTTTTTGGGCAAACTTAAAGCCATTACTTTTGCCCGCGAACAAAAAATTCCCTATTTTGGAATAGATTTCGGAATGCACCTTATGGCCATCGAAATGGCTCGCAACGTTCTCGGCTGGGACGATGCGGATTCAAGTGAATTTGTTGTGGAGAGCAATCACTTCATCATAGGTTTGCCGGAAGAGCAGGGTGCGGCAAGTAACTCCTTCCATGTGGGCTTGGAAGATGTCGTTTTGGAAAATAAGTCCTTGATTGCATCCTGTTATAAAAAAACAGAAATTTCCGAGAGACATAGGAATAAGTACTGTGTCTCACCGGAATACAAGTCGGAATTAAACGAAGTAGGGCTGTTGTGTACCGGCAAATCAGTCGATAATGATATGATAGAAGCCTTGGAGTGGAAGGATCATCCTTGGGGAATTGGAGTTCAGTATCATCCGGAATTTGTTTCCAAGCCCATTGAGCCTCATCCCCTTTTTACAGCATTCATTAGGGCTTCACGGGGTGGTGGAAAGAATTGATACGGTTGGTGATATTATTACTGTTCTTTTCTTGCTCATTGGAATATGATGTTGCCGTCAAGAAATTGGAGGAACAGGGAATTCCCGATTTGGTTTTTGAAACTGCTGAACTTAGCCGTTATGTAGACGGGGCTCTCACCACAAAAGTGAATGCGGATGTTTTGGAATTTTACGGAAAGGAAGATCGCATTTACGGTAAAAACACCAAGTTTACCATTTATGATGATAACAATCAGATAACCGCCGAGGGAAAGGCTAGTTTAATAGATGCTAATCAGGCTACGGAAAATTATTCCCTGTTGAGCGGTGCTGAAATTGCCAGTTACACCCAAGGAATGCGTATAAAGGGGCAAAATTTTAACTGGAACAACAAAACCGAGCAGCTTGTGGCCGGCGTAGATGATGAAGTAACGATTGAATACGGAACGCTTAACAACCGTGAAATTACATTGAGTGTTGTGGGCAAAGGCTTTGCCGCCAGCAGTATTGGAATGGATTATCGTTTCACTGAAAAATCATCGGGATCGGTGGACACGGATGCTCAAAATTCTTCGGTTGAAGAAAATATTCCGATGGCAATGCCCGGTACCGGGGAAAATCCCGAAACCGCGGAAGGTGTCGCAACCTCATCGGAGGGGGAACAGGTTGCATCCCCCGAACAGGGAAATGAGACCGGCAATGTTACCGCCGGGGGAAACGGTATGAATTCGACGGAGCCGAATAGAGAAAATATGGATGAGGGAGATATAGTTGAAAATTAAGTTAGTTTTTTTCTTCACTGTTTTTTCGTCTCTATCTTTCTTTGCATTTGCGGAAAAAATCACCTTTTCCGCAGATAAAATGTCCGGAAATGCGGGAGAAAATTCCGACTATACAAAACTCGAAGGCAATTCGGAGATAAATACGGCTCAAATGGCCATTCGTGCCGACACCATTGAACTTTCCGGAAAGGATTTTCAGTATATTTCCGCCAGCGGAGCCGTTTCCGGCAATCACATTGAAGGCGGATTTGACTTTTATTGCGAAAAACTAACCTACGACCGTGTCTCTAAAATAGCCTTGTTGGAAGGCAATGTAAAAATGGAAGATGCGGAAAACGAAGTTGTGGCTGAATCCCAATTTATTGAATACAATGAAAAAAACGATATTGCGGTTTTACAAATCGGTATCAATTTGAAAAAGAACGATTCGGTTTGTACTGCCGCCTTTGCCATATATCGAAAAAAATCCAAACTCTTGGAGATGAGTGGTAACCCTCAAGTCATCCGCGGTGATGACACGTTTCGAGCCCAGGAAATTATCTTCAACATTGATACGGAAGAAATTACCATGGACGGAAAAGTGAAGGGTAAAGTTACCGACAAGAATGAGGGATAGCAATGGCAG
>JAFNZQ010000083.1 GCA_017382775.1 Spirochaetaceae bacterium | reverse complement strand
TGCTTGAAATGTTTTCGTTTTTGTGCTACACTTTTCATAAGGTTTCTTTCTCCTTGATTTAGTTTGTTGCTTTTAAATTATATCAGGTGAAAGAAACCTTTTCTATACCCTTTTTGGCGACATTATTTTTTACTGCTTACAGTGAAATAAGGAATTTGGGTATACCTCTTGACAAAAGTTTTCAAATGTGGTATAATCCAACGATTTTATATGGCCCATTAGCTCAGCAGGATAGAGCGACTCCCTCCTAAGGAGTAGGTCGGCGGTTCGATTCCGTTATGGGTCAATTTTCGAAAAGTCAGCGAATTTGTGCCGCTTCGTAAAAGGCAATTGAAGCAGCCTGGGCCACGTTAAGGCTTTGGACGGCGACCTTTCCGCCGGCATCTTTCTTGGCGGCTCCGTGCATTTTCACCAATTCCGTACAAAGTCTGCGAACGGACGGGGAAATTCCCACTTCTTCGTTGCCGAAAATCAACAAGGGCGGTTTGTCGCCGCACAGAGATTTAATATCTCGAACACTCTTTTTCGCCTGCAAGTCAAATCCCAAAATGCAGTAGTCGTCACCCATGTCTTTCAAAAGCCGTTCCACGTTTTGGACGCAAAAGATTTTCATCAGTTCCATGGCCCCTTCCGCAATGCGATATGTACTTGTGGTAATACATTCGTCGGCAATGGAATCGTTGAGAATTAAGGTCCAAAAGCCGAAAAATGCGGCGCTACGGACTATGGCACCGATGTTGTTGGCATTTTGGACTCCATCAAGGTAAATGAGGGGCGTTTTGTTTTTTACCATTGTTCGTATGTCTTCGCCACAGATGTTGGCGATTTGCGGTTCTTCAATCATGGCTACAACGCCTTGGTGATGGACGGTTCCGCATAATTTTTGAAGTTCCAAGTCGGATTTAACGCAGTTGTAGGGAATTTTTGCTGCGGCCAGGCGCTTGCAAAGCCCACCGAAAAGGGGCGCTCGGGCGGAATTGAAGTAAAAACGTTTTATTTTGCCGGGATTGTTGCGTTCCAGGGATTTTACCGCTTCCATTCCGCAAATTGCCAGTTCTTTGAATTGTTTGTTTCTCATTGTTCCAGTTTACATTAAAAAAAGGGATTTGTCAATTATTTTCCCCTTTTTGGAAAAAAAATAGGGATTTTTTTTCCTCCCATTGACTTTTTTTTAAAAGTGTGGTATTATTCTTGCAGTAAATTTTAGGGGATTTTTATGAACATTTCCGATAAACTTTCTTTATCCAGAGTTTTGTTGGCTCCGGTGATTTTTTGCCTTTATTTTGCCCACGAATTTTTTCCGGGCTTGGAAAAGATAGCCATAATTGTGATCATTCCGATTTTAACCGTGGCGGAATTAACCGACTATTTCGACGGCCACATGGCACGAAAACTGAATATAGTGTCGGATTTCGGCAAAATTTTCGATCCGTTGGCGGATGTTTTGCTGAATTTGACGCTGTTTTTGTGTTTCGTCCTTTCCGGATACATGCCGGCGATTATCTTCCTTTTGATTCTGTACAGAGAGTTTGGAATAAACTTTTTGCGACTTATGGCCATAAAAAAAGGAATTGCCATTGGCGCTCGAAAAGGCGGAAAGGTGAAAACCTGCTTGTATTTTGCCGCCGGAGCAATGTCATTGCTAATCGAGATTTTCATTCGTTTTGAAGCCTTTTCGGAGGGTACAATCCACACTTTTAAAATTGCCAACTTGGTGTTATACTGTTTGACCCTTGTGGCATCCTATTTTTCATTTTTGGATTACGGCCTTTATTTTAAGAAAATTTTATCGTCGGAACGAAAGTAATGGCGAAATTTTTGGCTCTGTGTGCCATCGGCGGGGAAAAAATTCTTGCCAACGAGTTGAAAAAGCTGAATTTTAACGATGTGGCTTTTTCGACCGTGGGACAGGTGGAATTTTCCGGTGATGATACATCTTTCTACAAATCGAATTTACTTTTACGGACTGCGGACAGGATTTTTCTTCGATTGGGCTATTTTAAGGCCTTGGATTTCGATGAACTTTTCGAAGGGGGTGCAAAAATCAACTGGCAGGACTTTTTTCGCAAAAACACCTACGTTGTGGTGGACAAGGTTCGTTGCAACAAAAGTCGTCTTCACTCGGAAGTGAGTGTTCAAAAAATCGTTCATAAAGCCATTTGCGACAAACTTTGTCGTGTTTGGAAAGTTTTTTCCCTTTCCGAACGGGGAGAGCCGGCGAAGGTTCGTATTTACATCGATAAAAATTTCGTTTCCGTGTTGTTGGACTTATCGGGAGATCCGCTGTACAAACGAGGTTATCGTAGCCTGTCCGGAGAAGCGCCTTTGCGGGAAACCGTGGCTGCGGCCTTGTTGCAAAAAATGCTTTATCGCCGTAAAACGCCTTTGTACGATCCTTTCTGCGGTTCCGGAACCATCGCCATAGAGGCCTTGCTTTACGCCCACAATGTTCCTCCGGGAATCGGTCGCCATTTTGCCTTCGAAAATTTGAAAATATTCAACGAGGCAGATTTCGAAAAGGTGCGGGAAGCGGCTGTCGGAGGAATTTCCACAAACTGTCGTGTTCGCATTTATGCTTCAGACAACAACAGCGAAGCAGTGGCCACGGCTAAATTCCACAGTAAGAGAGCCTGTTTTGTGGCGGAAAATGCTTTGAAGTACATTGGAGGCGAAGGGAAACTTTCCGCAATCAATTTTTTTGAAAAGGATTTTTCCGCCGCAAGTCCGACGGATTTGCCGGAATTGGACGGTGACGAGGGAATTATCCTGTCCAACCCACCCTACGGGCTTCGTCTTTCCGATGAGGATGGCGTTAAGGAAATATACGAGAAAATTCCGGGATTTTTAGACAACTTCCCCCGGTGGAAGGCGGGTTTCATCTGCGCAAATCCGGATTTTGAGGAAGAAACAGGCTTGGAATTTTCCGGGATACAACCACTAAAATGCGGAAATTTGGATTCCGCATTTTTCTTCCTTTAATATCACATCTGATGTAACATCAAATTTCCAACCCGCCTTTCAAAAGGCAGGTTTGGGAATTATCGCCCCGACGGACTGTATAAATAACGGAAATATTGCATATCCGTACTTAAAGTAGAATCGAATTTGGGCAAGTTCTTTTTGTAAGACTCAATGCTGTTCCAAAAGGCAAAAAATTCTTCATCACGAGCATAGGCTTCGGCGTAAATTTTTGTAGCCTCGGCATCGGCTGCACCTTTTATTTCCTCGGCCTTGCGGTATCCTTCGGACAAAATTGTTCGCTTTTCGTTTTCCAGTTTACCCAACCATTCGGCTTTTTTACCTTCACCGGTGGAACGATATTTTTGGGCAACTTGGTTGCGTTCCTTTATCATTCGCTCGTAAACGCTGGCAGTCATTTCGTCGGAATACTTTATTTGTCGGGGAACCACATCCAGCAATTCAATTCCGTATTCGGGAATTAGTTGTCTCACCTGATTGGCCATTTCTTCGCTTAATTTTCGTCGCCCCTTTTCAACTAAATCAATGTCGTCTCCCGGGGTTTCGGTAATGTCTTCAACAGGGATTTCGTCCACGACCTCGACATCAACAATTTCTTCGCCCACATAGTTTTCCACAATTAGGTTGGAACTTCGAACCACTTCGCTGAAAGTGTTTTGGGTAACAACGGTTCGCACTGCGGAATCCACAATGTCCGAAAGTCGCACATAGGCCGCTTCAATGGACTTGAAGGATCGATAAAACTTGGCAGGATCACTGATTCGCCATCGGCTTGTGGTATCAACGATGATGAATTGATTTTCCTTGGTGGGAATACGCTGGGCATCTCCGTCCAAGGATAAAATCCGCTTGGGATAAACCTTTACCACATCTAAAAACGGTACTTTGAAATAAAGGTTGGCTTCGGTGCGAGTTTTGACAATGCTTCCGAATCGGGTAACCACCACCTGGGTTCCTTCCTCCACAATATAAATTGGACCTAAGACAACCAAAACAAAAATTACTGCAACAACGGAAATTAGCAGGGAATGGGTTTTAGATAATTTGAATTTTTTCACTGTTGGGCACCTCCGTTAAGATTTTTCAAGGGAATTACGTTTTTGACGTTTTTATCGATGATGGTGGATTTTTGGGATTCAGCAAAAACGGAATCCATCATTTCCAAATACAAACGTTGTCGCGTAACGGCGGGAGCACGACGGTATTCATCGTAAACGGCATTGAAGCGAGCCACATCACCTTTGGCGCGATTTACACGTTCGCCGGCGTAACCCTGAGCAACCTGAACCAACTGGTCGGCTTCACCTCGGGCCTTGGGAATTTCCGCATTGTAAGCCTCACGACCTTCGTTGATGAACCGGTTCATGTCCTGAACGGCTTTGTTCACATCTTCGAAAGCGGCCTGAACACCTTCCGGCGGAACAATGTTTTGTAGGCGAACGGCGATTACGCTGATTCCCAAATTAAACTGCTTGAAATTTTCGTTCATAAGTTCCATGGAACGGGTTTCAATTTCCGTTCGCCCGGGACCCATTACGTCGAAAATGCTTCGGTCGCCCACAAGCATATTCACAACGGATCGGGATATATCACGAATGGTGGAAACACGGTCATTGACATTGAAAAGCCACGCGGCAGGATCCACAATACGATACTGGATAATCCATTCCACATCCACAATATTTAAATCCCCGGTAAGCATGGTGGACTCCGATGTGTATTCGGACTTTTTGGCTTCCTCATTTACGGTACCGCCTCTAATGGTTCGAAAGCCGAATTGTTCCGTTTGAACAACCTTGGTGGGAACTTTGAACTTTTTGTCGATAAATGGAATTTTAAATCGCAAGCCTGCATCCAACGTGGAATGGTAGCGACCGAATCGGGTAATAACGGCTTGCTCCGTTTCATCCACAATGAAAAAGCTGGACACAACAGTTGCTAAAACCAAAACGGCTAAGACTGCGTGAAGTAAATTTTTCGGTCGAAACCTTATGTTTTTGAAATCAATTTTCGCCATCTGTTCTCTCCTTGAAAAATTTTACGGTTTCAGGTTTTAATCCGCCGCAAGCCGGTTCGTCACAAACAATTAGGGAATTCTTGTGGAGCTGCAAGGCGCTTACGGGGCAAAAATGGGTAACGGGCCCTTCCACAGCTGCCGTCAAAGCGGAAACTTTCTTTTCGCCGGTGATTAAAATCAAAACCTCGTCGGAATCGCAAACGGTTTTTATTCCCACCGACAAGGCAGCTTTGGGTACCCGTGACATATCGAAGTCGAAAAATCGAGAATTGGCCCGAATTGTGTCATCGGTGAGGGAAACCTTTCGCGTTACGGACTGAAAGGATGAAAAGGGTTCGTTAAAGGCGATGTGTCCGTTTTCGCCAACGCCGCCCAAAAACAGGTGGATTCCGCCGTATTGGGCAATTTTGGCTTCGTATTTGGCACATTCTTCGTCGGGATTTTCCGCAAGACCGTTCAGTATGTTAATATTTTCAGGTTTCAGATTAACATACTTGAAAAAATTTTCCTGCATAAAATAATGGTAACTTT
>JAFNZQ010000082.1 GCA_017382775.1 Spirochaetaceae bacterium | reverse complement strand
TCTTACTGCGAAAGCTGCTCTTGCAGGAGGATTTTGTGTAAAACGTTTGCCGTATACTTCGTTCATTGCTGCGAAGTTAGCCATGTCGCTGAGTAAGCATGTTGATTTAAACAGCAGAGAATTCTCACAAAAAGTTTGAGCGACCGCGTTTCGGTTTTGCTGGAAAGCCTTTCATCCGGCGTCCGAACATATTTGCCCGGTCAAAACATTTTGGAATTAAGCCTTTTGCCGCAACAATCTTCCGCACTTCCGGAAGTCGGATATGTTACGATTTTGGGACTTCCCGCATCGGGAGAAAATGTAAACATAAATTATGTGTGGGCCACAAATGATGATAACATCGAAGGTCATATTGACAATTCCGAATTGATTTTCGGTGTATCCCGACTTAGCGGTGACGAAAACAGTGCAATTACCGCGGAATGTTTGAAGTTAAACGAGACCGCAATAGGCTCTGTCGGTGAAATGACTTCCGAAGTGGAGCGACTGACACGGGAAGGTTTGGCATTGGTATCATCAACGGATGAAGCATCCACTTTACGCCGTCAAGAAATCGGCGAAACGGTAAGCCGCCTAAGTACGCAAATCAACACAGAATTGAATACCATTTCAAAAAGCGGAATCAATTCCTACCCGAAATTTTCACGAGAAACTTTGTCCTCCGAACATACGGAATTCCTATTTTACGCGCCGGTTTTGTACAGACAAGGTGGCGAGCAAACCTTTGTTCGCGGAATTGTAATCTTGCATGTGTCAACGACTATGCTCCTGGAAGAACTCAACGCGGCCCTTAGGGTAATTTTAATCATCACCGGATCAATCACCGGACTGGCACTTTTGTCCGGCCTTATCGGTGCAATCATCTTCTCGTCCATGTTGATTCGACCTCTTCGCGTTCTTTCACGCCACGTTTACCTAATCCGCGACACGGAAGACAAAGAGGAATTGGCCGGAAAACAGTTCAAAATCCGTTCCAAGGACGAAATCGGCCTCCTGGGTGATGCAATCAACGACATGACCGACGGTCTTGTGAAAGCAGCAGTTGCCGCAAAGGATTTGTCCGTGGGTAAAGAGACGCAAAAAATGTTCATTCCTTTGAAAACCGATGCCACAGGACGGAAATTAACCACCGCGGCAATGTCTTCCGGAAATGCCGGATTCTTCGGCTATTACGAAGGCGCAAAGGGTGTTTCCGGCGACTATTTCGATTTCAAAAAACTGGATTCTCGCCATTACGGAATAATAAAATGCGACGTTGCCGGAAAGGGCGTTCCCGCCTCGTTGATTATGGTGGAGGTGGCCACCCTTTTTACCGAATATTTCGGTGCCTGGAAATTGAAGGAAGACGGCTACAACCTAACGCCCTTTGTGTCGCGACTTAACGATATGCTTGACGAACGAGGCTTCAAAGGCCGTTTCGCAGCCTTCACCTTGTGTATATTCGACGCGGTGTCCGGCGACCTGTATTTCTGCAACGCCGGTGACAGTTTATTGCACTTTTACAACGCTGCTTCCGGCGAAAAAGTCACCGATGCTGTTCCCGAAACTCCGGCCGCCGGTGTGTTCCCCACTTTCCTTGTGGACACCAAGGGTGGCTTCCCAATGCAAAAACGCCACTTGGATGTGGGAGACGTTCTCTTCCTTTATACTGACGGTATTGAAGAAGCCCAACGCCTTTATCGCGACGAAAAATTCCGGGTAATCACCGACAAAGAAGGAATTGACAACGAACAAATGTCGCCGGAACGCGTCAACGAAATTATTGAAGCCGTTTTTGCAAAATCCACCTATGTTTTGGAAAAGGTGAACAATCCCATTCCCAACGAAAAACTGGAATTTGATTTTTCCACCTGTAACGGTACAGTGGAGGATGCAATTATGGCGCTGGTTTCCATTGAAAAAATTTTCCGAATGTACAAACCGCCCACAGCCACGGAAAGGGACGAGGTTCTCATCGACATAAAAGTGGATGAATTTCTTAACGCTCACTTTAAGCAGTACGAAATTTATTGCACCAATCGGCGTCCTCACATCACGGATCCCCAATATTTGTGGTACACCCATGTGATGGAAGATCCGCAGTACGATGATTTAACCATTTTGGGCGTACAAAAATGTTGAAATCTGCCTCGGGAAACATAGCGGATCTCCTTACTCGCAAGAAGCTCAACCTCATTGTGGTTGCCGGCCCCACCGCATCGGGGAAGACCCATTTTGCGGTACAACTTTGCGACAAAATGGACGGGGAAATAATTTCCGCCGATTCACGCCAAGTTTACATCGGGCTGGACATTGGTTCCGGCAAAGACCTTTCGGAATACAATTTATCTCCCGAACGGCAAATTCCCCATCACCTGATTGACATTGTTCCGCCCACAACCGAGTACAGCGTTTTCGACTTTCAACAGGACTTTTTCGAAGCCTTCGGTAAAATCCGCGAAAGGGGGAACGTGCCTCTGCTGTGTGGAGGAACGGGACTTTACATCGATTGTATTTTACGCAATTATAAGCTGCAAAAGGTTCCCACCAACATGGAACTTCGCCAATCTCTCAACGGTAAATCCACGGAAGAGTTAATTCAACTTTTGCAGTCCTATCCCCGGGCGCTACATAATTCCACTGACACAACGGAACGCCACCGACTTTTACGAGCCATCGAAATTGCGGATTTTACCTTGAAAAATCCCCATTGCGAACCTGATTCGCCAAGTTACGAAAATGTGGCGGCCTTTGTTTTTTACATAACCGCGGAGAGACCTGTTCTTAGGGAAAAAATTCATTCCCGCCTTCATTCCCGCCTTAACGAGGGAATGATTGAAGAGGTGGAAAATTTGCTTAAAAAGGGCGTTTCTGCGGCACGACTGGAACAGTTGGGGCTGGAATATCGCTTCGTGTCCCGTTATTTACAAGGGAAAATCACCAAAACCGCCATGGAAGAAGAACTTTTCCGCGCCATTTGCCAATTCGCAAAACGGCAGGAAACATGGTTTCGGGGAATGGAACGAAAAGGCGTCTTTTTACATCGTATTTCACCGGAAACATCACCGGAAACATGTATAAAAATGATTGATGAGTTTTCCCAATGAGAGATTCCGTAAAAATCTACTTGAAAAAACGCTGTGAAAAATCCCGCTTTTTTTACGGTGATTTACTAACGGCGGATGATAATTGCCACATTGCGGTGATAATTCCCGTATTAAACGAATTTCCTTCCATAAAAGACACGGTTAATTCTCTCATTCTCGCAGGAGAACAAACATTTTTCCGTAAAATACGGTTGATTTTCGTGATAAACAACCGTTTTTCCGCCTCGGATGAAGAAAAATGCAACAATGGACGTTGTTACGAATTTTTGCGGGAAATTTCGGAGAGTTACAAAGGCGTCGGATCAAATTTACGTATCACAACCATTGCCGCCTTTGAGGGGAACAAACAATTCGGTGAAAAAGACGGCGTAGGATTGGCTCGAAAAATCGGAATGGATTTTGCACTGGAAATGGGAGACGAAATTCTCTGTTGCCTCGATGGCGACACCACCGTGGAAATAACCTATTTTTCCGCCTTAATCGAAACAATCTCTCCCCACAAGGCGGAATTCGCCCTTTTTGACTTTCAACATTCCATGGACAATCCCACCACGGCCGCAGCAAGTGCTCAATACGAATTTTTCTTAAAAAGCCACTCGGAAAAATTAAAAAATTGCGGTTCGCCTTATTTTCCCACGGCAATTTCCCCCACAGTCGCCTGTACAAATACGGCCTACGCCCAATGCGGGGGAATGCGGGAAAATCTTGCCGGAGAAGACTTTTATTTTCTCCAAGCCCTTATTAAAACCTGTGTTTTGGGACAAATGCATCGTCAAAAAACAGGATCGCCGGCGGATTTTTTCAGTCAAATAAAATTCATCCCCTCGGTGATTCATCCTTCGTCGCGAATTTCGCGGAGGACTCCCTTTGGAACAGGCCGGCAAGTACAAAAAAATTCGTCGCCACCGGAATTTCCCCAAGAATTTTATTCTGCACTGAAAACCTTTTACTCATCCATGTGGGAATTTTGCCTCACGGACAAAATCCCCGAAAATTTACCGCCACTGCTGAAAAGTTTTTTGGAGGAAGAGGACTTCCCCCTAAAATTCCAACAAATTCGCCACAATTTTCGCAACAATCCCCGAAGACAAATGGCCGGATTTCACATCCTTTTCGACGGTTTGAAAGAAATTCGGTTTTGTCACTACTTGCAAAACCGTAATTAACTCGCTCCCTCGCCGCGGCCTTTTTTCACAATGCGAAGAATCAGTTTTCCAATGCTGCCACCGAAAATGCTGAAGAAAATGAGAGCGATGAAAAACCAACAAAGGGGTGTGGCAAAAAAGACGGAAACATCCCCCGATGTTTTAAGCAAGGCTGTTCGAAAGTTTGCTTCCGCCATGGGACCTAAAATCAGTCCCAAAATCGCAGGACTGGTGGGAACTTTCAATTTTGAAAGGAAGTAGCCCACAATTCCCGACACCATCATTACATAAACATCGAAAATATTGTTGGCCATGGAGTAGGATCCCACTACGCACAGAACGAAAATTAAGGGGGTTAAAATTCCCACGGGGATTTTCAACACTTTTGTGAACAACTTAATGCAGCTCAATCCCATAATCATCATAATTGTGTTGGCGACGAACATTCCCAAAAAAATGGAATATACCAAAACCTTGTGTTCTTGGAAAAGCATGGGACCCGGGGTAAGACCTTGAATGGTGAGAGCGCCAATCATAATGGCCGTAACGGCATCTCCCGGAACACCCAAAGTTAGCATGGGAATCATTGCGCCACCGGTGACGCCGTTATTACCGCCTTCCGGTCCAATGATGGCTTCGGGACTGCCTTTTCCGAATTGGTCCTTGTTTTTGGACATTCCTCGCGCCACGTTATATCCCACAAAAGAGCCGATGTCCGCACCGGCACCGGGGATAATTCCGATGAACGTACCGATGAGACCGGTAACGGGAGCAATACGAAACAGGTGTTTCACATCGGATTTTTTCGGTAAAACGCGATCTATTTTGGCGTCGATTTTTTCCTTGTTGAAGATGGTTTCAATGCCTTCAAAAGCCTGGCTCATGGCAAAAAGTCCAATCATTATCGGAATGTAATTGATTCCGCTCAAAACATTTATGTTCTTGCTAAATCGGATGTAACCGGTAACGCCGTCAATGCCGACGGTGGCAACAAGAACGCCGAGACAGCCACAAATGAGGCCTTTTTCTTGATTGGAGCCGGAAATGTTGCTGATAATACAAAGGCCAAACAGTGCCAAAAGAAAAAATTCAGCCGAGCTGAAATTCAAGGCCAGTTTCGCCAACTGGGGACTAATCAACCACAAACAAATTACGGAAACAACTCCGCCGATGTAACTTCCCAGTGTGGTAAGTCCCAAAGCGCGACCGGCTTCTCCTCGTTGGGAAAAACGGTAGCCGTCAATTGCCGTTGCCGCCGATGCAGGCGTTCCGGGTGTATGCAATAAAACGGCCGTTATGGAACCGCCGTAAATTGCACCCACATAAATTCCCAGCAGCATTAAAATACCTTCCGTGGCCTCCATTCCAAAGGTCATGGGAAGCAACAATGCCACGCCCATGGTTGCGGTTAATCCGGGAAGAGCACCGATACAGATTCCCGACGCCACTCCCACAACCATGTAAAGAAATACCATTGGATGGAAAGTCTCCGACAAAACCTGAAAAAACATATCTTCTCCTACAAATAAAAGAGGCCAAAGTCCATGGGAACATTAAGAACCAATTTGAAAATGAAATAAACAACCATGGTCGACACCACCGAAATAATTACTGTACGCCAAATTTGTTTGCGATAAAACCACTGCACAAAAACGCCCATCATAAAAATCGTGGGGATTATGAATCCCAGTGGCCTCAATATGATGCAATAAACCAACAAAATGCCCATGGTTATATAAACACGTCGAGTCTCCGGAGACCATAAATTCACTTTTTCTTCCGAAGATTTTTCCGTTTCAGACTTGCGGGAATCGGTTTTCTCTTTGAGAGCGGTCTTGAGAATTAGCAACAATCCGCAAAACCCCATTATTGCCGCAACGACTATGGGCCATAATCCGGGGCCGGGAACGCCGGTGCCGTAACTTGCCGCCTTGGGATAACCGGATGCCACAACAATCACATATGCCGAAATGGCAATGATAATTCCGCCGAGAAAAAAATTACCTTTTTTCATTCTATTCCTTATTTG
>JAFNZQ010000081.1 GCA_017382775.1 Spirochaetaceae bacterium | reverse complement strand
CCGTAGTAAAGATATCCATAAATTACCGAAGCCGAAAGCACCTTTCGACCATAATCCCTTGTTTCCAAAATGGGAACAACTTCCAAAAGCAAATCCAAGGGCATATTGGGATTTTGTTTAACCCAGCCACGCACTCGGGTAATTCCACCATTGTATGAAAAAAGCGCCAGCAATTGGGAACCGTCCAACCGTCGAATCAGTTCGCCTAAATAATAGGCCCCGAAATTCAGATTTGTGCGAGGATCGTAGAGATTGTACCTTGTCAGTTTCAAGGCCTTGGCCACATCCTTTGCGGTGGAAGGCATCAACTGGGAAAGGCCGATGGCACCGGCGTGGGAATGGACATTACTTTGGAAAAAACTTTCCGTGCGTACCAATCCGAAAAGTATATACTCACTTATACCGTACTTTTTGGCCATTTCTTGCACTTCAGCCAAAAAAGGTCGCGGATAAAGCCCCATTAAAACATCTTTGGAAATAAGCATACCTTCTCTACCTGATGCATAACTCAATATTCGCAGGGAATGGGCATACAAAAGGGCATCTTCACCACCCTTTTGATACAAAAGTTTGGACAACTTTGTGGCACTTTTCAAACTTACGCTGTAATAGTCCTTAATGAATTCGGGGAAAACTCGTTTTGCAAATCCGTATTTTGCATAACCTTCCAAAAGGTTTTCGAAATCCGCGTTACCTTCATCGGGAACACTGCTCTGGACATTTTTGCTTCCGATAACGGATTCGATGGGCATTGCCAACTTTTTCGCAGCCAAAACGCGGTAATACTGACCGCCCTTGGCAGCGTTGTAGGCCGTTAAGTAAGCATTCTCGATAACCTTGCGTAGAGAAAGGGCGGGAGTGGGATTTTTCGCATAATCCTCTTCCAAAAGCCTGGCACTCACATAGGCATATTGGGGAATTATTTCCCCCAAAGGAAGTTCCGCAATGGTGGTGAAAACCTTAACGTAACTGTTCCATTGTTTTTTATTCAACAGCGACAGGGAAAGGGATGTGAAAAAATCCTCAAAATATTCCTTATCGTTTATTCGTTTTCCATAGGAATAAAGTGCGGCCAAAACGTGATCAAAGGAAATACGTTGGGCAGTATCGAAATAATACCAAAGAGCATTGTCGTAATTATCCCCGGTGGGAGCAAAATCCATGGCAACCTTAAAAAAATCCATGGCCGTTTCGTAGTCCTTTTCCCGTACGGCAAGTCTTCCGCGGTAAAAATTTGAAAGAAAAAGGCATTGGGGATCCTTGGAAGATTTTATATTCGCAGTTAAAATCTTTTTCAAGTCACTATCCGCGGTATAGGAGAAAAAATATCCGCGATAATAGTCGGACAATGTGGGCGACGGTAAAAGCCGAGATGCGGTATAGATTTTCTCCGCAAATTCCACCGATTTGGCGTATTCCCGATTCTTCACAGATAACCGCATTTGCAACACATATAAGGCTTGAAGCAGGTCCTCGCCGTAATATTTTTCCACGGAAAACAAATCTTCTTGCCCCTGCCATTGTTTGAAAAATTCCGTGTGATGCTCGGAAATTTCCCAATTTGATACCCAAACTCGCAAATAGGGAATGAATCGTTTATCCTTTAAGTGATAAAGGGACAAAATACGCAAAAAGGCCAGCCGATTTTCACACTCCAACTGCTCCGTAATTTGCCGTTGATGTTTAAAATTATCCGTTCGCAGCATAATCGGTGGTTTGGAAAATTCGTTTAAAGAGGGAAGTCCCACCGCTTGAATAACCTTTTTGTAATTTTCCGTCTCGTAGGCATTGTTGGCCAAAGCAATTTTTCCCGCCATATCACCGGGATAATCCCGATTAAATTTTTCGATTACACTCACGGGAGTAATCTTTACGGAAAGGCCAATTCGCCGCTGGGCACACATTTTGGCCATGTAGGGATCGGCCTTCTTCCAGCCAAAGTCGTAAAAACGCTTGGCCAGCTCTTCATTTTCGTTTTCCTCAAAATGAAGGCCAACGAAATAGGCAATTTCGGGATCCATTTTTCGTTCAAATCCTCGGGAAAGGGTTTCCAATTCGACGTAATTTCTACCGGCCATGGCCTCAACGATTTTTTTATTATAGGGACTGAAAGGAGCACAAAAGGCACAAAAATTCACAGCCAAGAAGAGAAAAACACAAATTTTTAATTTGAAGGAATTACTATCCATTTTCCTGCCACAATATAATCCGGATTTTTTATTTCATTGTACTCGGCGATTTTTCTGAATTTTCTTGGATCTTTATAATGAGCCGCCGCAATATTCCAAAGTGTATCGCCCCAAATAACCTTATAACGTAATTCCCGCAGGGATGCTTCCGCCTGAATGGGTTTTTGGGGTAAAATTGTTCCCTCGTTTATGACCACAATTTCGTTTTGATTTTGGGGAATTTCTCCGGGGTCTTCTTCCTCAATGGGAGCAGTTTCCACAAGGGCCAACTGAGTTACCGGTTCCGAGGATGTTACCGGAGGGGATGATGCAACCTTTTTTTCTTCCATTTCACTGCCAAAGCGGTAAAATCCGTAGGCCACCAACAAAGAGAGAACAGAAACAACAGCGCACACAACGCTTATTATAATCGGTATGGAATTGACCTTTTCCTTTTGAACCTCCACAAAATTGTAATTGTCCAAAAGATTTTTTCGCTTCAAAGGTGGACGGGTTTTTATTTGGGGAGATTTTACCTTTTTTGCGGAAGAAACCTTTTCGGCGATTTCCGCTTTTTTCAAAAACTTTTTGCTCTCCACGGAAGAAGATACCTTCGAGGCTTTTTTTTCGGAAGATTCAGGTTTGTCCTTTTTATCCTTTTTCTTAATTTGAAACCTGTCTTTCAAATTTAATTTACCAAAACCTTTTTTGCCACCCTTTTTGCCCTTGGACTCTTTCCCCACATCGGTGGATGCGACAGGTTCTGTTTCCTCAACGAATGCGACAGGTTCTGTTTCCTCAACGGATACGACAGGCTCTGTCTCCTCAACGAATGCGACAGGCTCTGTCTCCTCAACGGATGCGACAGGCTCTGTTTCCTCAACGGATGCGACAGGCTCTGTCTCCTCAACGGATGCGACAGGCTCTGTTTCCTCAACGGATGCGACAGGCTCTGTTTCCTCAACGGATGCGACAGGCTCTGTCTCCTCAACGACCGCAGCAGGATCTGCTTCATCGGCATTTTCATCGGTGGAATCCGATAAATTTTCACATTCCAGTCGGCAACAGGTTTCCACTTGAATACCGGAAACCTCATGGAATAACTTCATTTTTATTTCTTGGGAATCGTCCAAGGAAATGGAAAATTCCACAGGCAAAGAATCATCGCCAAAGGGCGGTAAATCCGACAATTCCAATCGATCCAGAAATTGGGCATCATCCATAGTACCCGCAACCGAAGTGAAGAGACTTATTTCCACTTTTGAATTTCCGTATCCGGAGGGATTTAGTTGCAATGCTCTCTTACCGGGAAATCCTTCCGCAAGCAAGGGATAAAAACTCCCATCCGCAAGGCGAATGCCTATTTTCCTACCCATACACAAATTATATCACTTATTGCAAAAAATGTCAACACCGAGAACAGTTTTTGGAGATTTTTTTCTTCAAAAATCAACGGAGATTAGCCTTTTTTCATCCCCACCGAGATTGCATCATTTACTGCCAAGAACCTTATTGTAGGCCACCACTTCCCGCTGACGGAAACAGTGAAAAACCACGGAAATGTCGTAATCCGAATTATCCGCTAACCATTTGCGTACCGTCTTCACCGCAATTTCGGTGGCATCATCCAAAGGATAACCGTAAACTCCCGTGGAAATTGCGGGAAAGGCAATGGAATGGACCTGATTTTTCCGTGCCAAATTCAGTGAATTACGATAACAGTCGGCCAGCAATGCGGCATCCTCGAGCTTTCCGCCGTAAATGGGCCCCACGGTGTGAATTACATATTTGGCGGCAAGATTGTAACCGGCGGTAATTTTCGCTTCCCCGGTTTTGCAACCGCCCAAACCGGCACATTCCTTAACCAAATCCGGACCTGCCGCATCGTGAATTGCACCATCCACGCCTCCTCCGCCCAACAAAGACGAATTTGCGGCATTCACTATGGCATCACACTTTGACAACACAATACTTTCTTCGCATACAGAAATTTTTTCCATATTTTCCCCTGCAATCTCATGGTACAATAATTATACCACTTGCTTTTTAACAGGTCAAGTAAATTTTTACAAACTAAATTGCAAAACCCCTTGCAAAAATCGAAAAAATGTGATATAATGAACGCGGAAATTTTGATGACGAAATTTATGCTTAAAAAACAACAGTCTCGTGGGGTGGCGAAACGCTGGCAACAATCGCTTTTTTGGGCTGATTTTAAATCCAAATCCGGATGGACTCCCCATTTTTTTGAAGTCTCTTTTGAGGATCGAACCTTTGAAGTCACCGTTATGACGCGAAAAATTGCCAAATGTTTTACCCTGGCCTACGTTCCCATGGCGGCGGAAAGGGATTTTTTCAAGAATGATGGCGATTTTGCTCGATTTTTTCGCGATTTTTCCCGGGAGATTAAGCCCTTTCTTCCATCAAACACCATTTTGGTACGATTCGATCCGCCGGTGGACCGAGATTCCGGTTGGGAAAACCTTTCCGCCTTAAAAAAGGCCTCCAACGACATTCAACCGCCGGATACCGTGGTGCTGGATTTATCCTCCGCGGAAGAGGAACTGCTGGCAGCAATGAAGCCGAAATGGCGATACAACATTCGTTTGGCGGAAAAAAAGGGAGTGAAAATCACCGTTCACGGAAAAGAAGCATTGGATGATTTTTACCGACTTTTCAAAACCACCGGGGAAAGGGACGGAATTGCCATTCACTCCAAAGTCTATTTCGAAAGATTATTCCAAACCGCAGCCCAATATCCGGATGTCACCGTGAGAATATACCAAGCCGACCTGGAAGATGAAAAACTGGCGGCGATTATTACCCTGTTTTTAGGTGATCAAGCCGTGTATCTCTACGGGGCTTCATCCAATTCCAAACGAAACCTAATGCCCACCTACCTTGTACAATGGCAGGCAATTTGCGATGCTAAAAAATTCGGTTGCAAAGAGTACGATTTTTACGGAATTCCGCCTACCGATGATGAAAACCATCCAATGCACGGTTTGTACCGTTTCAAAACGGGATTCGGAGGGGCAATAATTCATCGAATCGGCAGTTTTGATTATTCCTATTCGACAATGGCGGAACTTTTTTTTCTGGCGGAAAGATTGCGAAGTTTTTATTACAAGAAAATAAAAAAAATTTTAAGATAAATAATTTTTTTTCCTCAATTTGGGGATTTAGACTTG
>JAFNZQ010000080.1 GCA_017382775.1 Spirochaetaceae bacterium | reverse complement strand
CCAAAAAGGTGACAGCACCAAGAAGAAACAGTTTGATCAACGCGATTAAAAAATCCGCATTAAAAAGTGAAATTTCGGAGACAATATTTTCCAATCTCATGGCTATATAAAACGAGCGGGGGAAACCCTAGGATTTCCCCCGACTCTGTCCCAATACTTCCGTGAATTAGACGCTGATAAGACAGAAAACCATTACGAACAGAGCAACTGTTTCGCAAAGACCAACTACGGTAATATACTGAGAGAAACCTTTACCTGTTTCGGCAAAAGCGTCAGAACCGGCAGCACCGGCTTTGCCCTGGGCAATGGCGGAAAAGCACATAGCCAAACCGGCAGCAATACCCAAACCAAGTCCGTACCAACCTTTTGTTGCCTCAGACACAGAGTTGTTCATGAACATCATTACCAAATATCCGTAAATTGTCTGTGTAAGAGGAGCACCTGCGAAAACCGTCAAAATAAAAGGTGCGGGTTTGTTGTTGACATAGCATCGTTTCCAAGCACCAATGGCAGAAGAACCTGCAATGCCAATTCCAATTGCCGAGCCAATAGCGGCAATACCTAATGCGCATCCGGCGCCGATTAAACCAAAATCCATAACTCACTCCTGGTAGTATTTATTTTGCAAAATAGCAATTTATAAAATAAACGGTAAAACCGTTAATTTCCAACGTTTAATGTAGCGGCAACTTCCTTAAAAGCCTTTTCGCTACTCACAATAACCTGCTCCGACACGCAATAAGCCAGTCGGAAGTAACCCCGTTTCCCAAATGCAACACCGGGAACTGCCAAAATACGATGGGACTTCAACAAATCGCAAAATTCCACATCGTCACCACCATCGGGAACCTTACAAAAAATGTAAAAAGCACCTTTAGGGCGAAGGTACTCAAATCCGCAATCGTCCAAAATTTTCATCAAGGCAGCCCGTCGTTTTTCATAAACGGAAAAATCCGTTTTGGCATCCACAGCCTTTTCAATCACACGTTGAAAAAACGCGGGAGCATTCACAAACCCCAAAGAACGAGTGGCAAAAATAACTGCCGCAACCAATTCGTCCCCGTCTTCTTTCGCAACCGGATTAACAGCAACAAAGCCCAAACGCTCACCGGGCAAACCAAAATTTTTCGCAAAGGAAGAAACAATCACCGAATGACTGTACTTGTCAAACAAGGTCGCAACCTTTGCACCGTCATATAAAATATCCCGATAAGGCTCATCGGCGATAAGCCACAAATTCCTACCGGTTCGTTTCAAAACCTGAACCAAACCAACCATGTCGGCGTCACTGTACACCGCACCGGTGGGGTTATTGGGCGAATTTACAATTACGGCAACCGTTTTATCCGTAATGGCCCTTTCCATGGCCTCAATGTCCGGGGAAAAATCCTCACGACAATCCACGGGAACCAACTTGCCACCGTAGTTGCCGCAATACTGGGCGTATTCCGCAAAAAACGGAGCGGAAACCAGTATCTCATCCCCCGGATTCAAAATCCCACGGAAAACTGTGTTCAGCCCTCCGGCCGCACCGCAGGACATAACAACATTTTTTGCGGACACAGGACAACCTTGCTCGGCGGAAACCTTACGAGCGATGGCCGCACGAGTGGTTTCGTAACCGGCATTCGTCATGTATCCGTGACACCCGGGAATTTCCTCACGGAAAACATCCCCAATGGCATCCAAAACCTCTTGTGGAGGTTGCAAATCGGGATTTCCCAAGGAAAAATCAAAAACAGCATCCTGCCCGAATTGCTTTTTCAACTCTTGTCCGGCCTCAAACATTGCCCGTATCATGGACGACTGTTTGGAAGCCAATTTTTCTTTTATCTCTGCCGAAATAGCCATTACTCAATTCCGGCCGCAGCAAAGGCCTCGCGAGCTTTAAACTCCGCAAAAGCAGCTTCTTCTTTTCTGGCAAACTCAGATGCAGCCACATTTTCTTCCAAGGCTTTCTCCACATTTGCAATGGGGATGGAAGCCAAAACGAAAATGGTACCATCGGGTGCTGACCAAAAATCTTCGATTTCAACACCACGCAAAGCAACCTTTGAAGTTTGCTGGGACACATTTTCCATAAACTCGATGGCTTGTGTCTCACCGCCAACACCCGCATCCTGGGTGTAATTCTTCAAAGTCACAGTCACCGAAGTGGAAACCCACAAAGCAATTTGATCGCGAGCATCCGCTTCGGCACGCTTTTTGGAATTGGAAAAATTCGACATTTTGCCGTTACCCACAACGTACTTAAGGGTGCTGCTTTTCTTCCCTTTAGTAACCCAATCGGGCTGTTTTGTGGATTCCACAGAACTTCCGGTCACTTTGGGTGCACTTGCACACCCAACGAGAACCAAACCGATTAGTGCAAAAATCGAAAATTTTCTCATAATTACTTCTCCGAAAAGGGTTCGTACTTAAATCCCGTCCAGGACATTCCCACGTGGGATGTAAATTCCAAAGTATTCAAACGAACACCGTGAACAATAACGGACAGAACGTTCAAAACCATGTTCAAACCGTGCCCGAAAACCAAGAGCAATATTCCCGCAAACATAAGGAAGTGCCCCAGCATGGGACCGGCCATTTGGTTCACCGTTTGAGCGATGGCGCCACCGGCAAGTCCCACAGCCCAAAGTCGGATATAGGAAACAATATCGGAGAAGAAGTTGATCACACCCAAAAGCACGGAAATGATATTTTTGCAACTCTCCAAAATACTGGCACCGATACTGCCCTCGTAGTTACTGAAAACAAAACTCAAAGCAAAGCCGCCACCAATCATACCCAAAATAATGTTGCTGATGGGGAAGCGTTCGGATGAAATCAACAAGTTCAAAACCACAAAGAACATACCCCACAAAATGCCCAAGGAACCAATGTCCGCAAAGATTTTAAGGGATTTTTCCTTAATATTACGCAACAATGCCACAAAGTGACCGACAGAAAGCTGTGCCAAGGCCAAAACAAAACAGAAAATCTGCACATTGGTACTGGCGTCCGGCGTACGTGGATCAAAAGCGGGCAAAGTCAACTTGTGGAAAATTTCCGGCAACTTGTCGGGAGAAATTCCGAACCAAGTACAGTTGAGTGTACCCCAAATAACGGTCATAATGGAAACCAGGATAAACAACTGGTTGAACAAAGCAACAGGTTTGCCCGCAATCTTTGATTTAACGGCCAAAACCACACCGATGATGGTGAGCAAAATTCCGTATCCGGCATCGCCAAAAATCATGGCGAAGAAAATTGCAAAGAAGAACAAGAACCATGCACCAATATCGAACTCACGATATCCGGGAACTGTACCCAAAAAGTCCAAAAGGGGATACAACATCTGAACAGGCTTGCTGTTCTTCAACTGGGTGGGAACCATGTCATCCTCTTCGGGATCGGTGAAGACCGCAGCCCAGTGATTTTCGGACACAACCTTTTTCACTTTTTCCACTTCGGGAACGGGAACGTAGCCTGTAAGCCAAGCCAACTCTTCTTCCACATCCATACCGGAATAAACGTTTTCGAACTCAATATCCTTGGCCAAGGACTTCTGCAACGCAACAATGGACGGAACGAAAACTTTGCTTTCAAAAATTTGTCGCTCCAATTCGCCAATGCGAGCAATCCAGTTGGTAACATCCTTGTTCATGTCAGCGATGGATTTTTCGGGTAAGGGAACGAGATAGGCCTCTTGGGGCATTCCGGCAGGACGACCTTCTTCAGCGCAAACCGCCAAAACACGTTTTTGCATTCCGTCACCGTTCACAGGAATAACCTGCAACTCGCTATCAATCTTATCGTAGGCATCGTTGGGAATTTCGAACATTGCAAGGCGATAACCTTTTTCTGCCAAAAAGGCAAAATCGGCAGGATCAACCTCACCCCAGGGAGCGAACCGCTCGATTTCCCGGGTTGTCTTCACAATTTCGTCTTCCAAAGCCTTTTTCTCATCAAAATATGACAAAACCTCATCGGTTTTCAATGCGGCTTCTTTGATATCCAAATTATTTCGTACAGACTGAGAGGGGAAAAATCCCTTGGGCAACTTCACGCCGTCCATGAGGGAAACCAATCTTTCCACACGACCTAACTGTGCTTTCAAAGCCGCCAAATCGTCACCCGCACCGGCCAAGGGCTCCAAGTGAACCACACCGGACTTTCGCAATGCTGTCAAAGACCTTTTGCGATCATTTTCGAGAATGACAAATGTAACCTTTTTCATCGGGACTATCATTTATTTGCCTCCTCGTTAGCTGCGGCATTATCAGCAGCATTTTTTGCTTCCAAATTTTTCTTGGAAATTTTACCGCGAACAACGGCAGCAACTTGTTGATCGCCCAAATAAACGGCAATCTTCTTTATATTTGCTTTTGTTTCGGGGATCTTCACTTTTTCAAACAAATTAACGCGTTGAGTTGTTACACGCAATTCACGCTGCAAAAGTCTAACCTGCTCCTCCAAAACGTCAACTTCCAAATCCAGCGACAAAGCCTGCTCCATCCTATCGGCAGCAAGGTCAATCCAAAGAGGTGTGGCATAAAGGTCGTAATCACCACGAGAAAAATCGGCACCGTCATAAACGGGGATAACCACACCGGCGATATTTCCTGTACTTTTGCGAATATTCTTCACAGAAACCATATCACGCTTGAAGGCATTTTCTTCACCAAAAACGGCAATCCAGCGCTCAAAGTCTTTTTCGAGAGCATTTTTTCGCTGGCGTACTTCAATCGCACGTACTTCTATTGTACGGATTTCTGCTTGTAATTGTTGTTTTTTCAGCAAAAGCGTGGGAAGATAACGCTGATACATTTTCAGCATATCTTTCTGATGCTTCTGCTCGTTCTTTGTCAATTTTATTGTCGCCATAAATCCTTCTCTTAAAACGCAAAGGCGTTTCTATAGGGTTTCGCACATTTTCAAAACATAAACCCGTCCGGAACACGTCCCGAGCTTACGACTAACCGGGAAGATGCCGGGGAACTAAACCTCACCCCGGGTAAAAACTATCGCAACTTCCCGGCTAAACCGAAAGGTTTGCAGGGCGGAGAGACAAGCCCACCGCCACGGACTCAATCGGTTAGTTTTTCCAATACTGTTCAATCAATTCCGATTTAATACCGGTTTCATCTTTGTTGAAACAGGCGGAAAGAATCTCCCAGCCTTTATCCAACGCACCTTCCAAAGGAATATTTACGGAAAGATCCATCATTTCCTTTTCGAACATAACGCCGTATTTCAACAATTTTTCATCCCATTCGGACATCTGGAAACCCATGGATTTCTTTTCCAAGGTGTCTTTGTAAGATGCGTAAAGACGAATCATACTGTCCATCAAGGTTCGGTGATCGTTACGAGTCTTTCCGTTCACGTTCTGTTTAAGACGAGAAAGTGATCCAAACGGTTCGATACGACCGCCTTTCAAGTAGAACTGTCCCTCGGTGATGTATCCGGTGTTATCGGGAACGGGGTGCGTTACGTCGTCACCGGGCATGGTTGTAACTGCCAAAATGGTTACGGAACCGGCACCGTCAAAGTCAACGGCCTTTTCGTAGCGGGCTGCCAACTGAGAGTACAAATCACCGGGATAACCGCGGTTGGAAGGAACCTGTTCCTGAATAATGGCGATTTCCTTCATGGCATCGGCATAGTTGGTCATGTCGGTAAGAAGAACCAACACGTTTTTGCCCTGCAAGGCAAATTTTTCTGCCACAGCCAAGGACATATCGGGGATCATGATACATTCTACAGTAGGATCAGATGCTGTGTGAACGAACATAACTGTTCGGCTCAAAGCACCACCGTCTTCCAAGGTGTTTTTGAAGTACAAGTAATCATCGTATTTAAGACCCATTCCGCCCAAAACGATGACGTCAACCTCTGCCTGCATGGCAATTCGAGCCAACAAGGTGTTGTAAGGTTCACCGGAAATGGAGAAAATCGGCAACTTCTGAGACACAACCAAGGTATTGAACATGTCAATCATGGGAATACCGGTTCGAATCATGTTGCGAGCCATAATACGTTTTGCGGGGTTTACGGAAGGTCCGCCGATGGGGATTGGGTTTTCACTCAAAGCAGGTCCGTTGTCACGGGGAACAAAGGAACCGTTGAAAATTCGTCCCAACAAATCATCGGAGAAGCTCACAGCAATTTCCCGACCTAAAAAGCGAACGGAGTCACCGGTGGAAATACCACGACCGCCCGCAAAAACGCGCAAAGAAACCATGTCGCCGTTAATACGGTTGACGTCCGCAAGTGAAATGCCGGACTTTGTTTCGATTTCGGCAAGTTCTCCGTATCGAACGCCTGTTGCTCTAACGACGATTACGCTTCCGTTAATTGATTCAATTCTGCTATAAACCTTCTTCATTACTCACCGTCCTTCAACAAATCAGCCACTTCCGCCGAAACCTTGCCGCCTTTGTCGTTATAAATTTTTTCAAGTTCGCCTTCAATCGACTTAAATTTGTCGCTTTGCCACGGTGAATAGTTCCAGTCGATAAATTTCTGGCGAAGTCCGTTAAAGAAGGTACGTGCTTCGGCCTTATCCGTAACGTCGAAGGATGAGCCCAAAACTTTCAAGAGAAGTTTGAACACATAGGTTTGGCGTTCAACGGTAACCGCCGCATCAACCTCATCAAAGGAGTTTTGCTGCAAATAAACGGCGTCAACGAAGTCGGATTTAAGATAAACCATAAAGTCTTCGAGAGAAGTACCTTCTTCACCCACAACTTTCATCATCTGCTCAACTTCGGTACCGCGTCGGTAGCATCCGCGAGCGTAGTTCACCCAGTCGGCGCGAATAACGCTCTGGTACATTGACCATGAATCCAGCGGGTGAATTGCCGGATATTTACGAGCATCGGAACGTTCGCGAGAAAGTCCGTGGAAGGCACCCACAACTTTCAAGGTTGCCTGGGTTACGGGCTCTTCGAAGTTACCACCTGCGGGAGAAACGGTTCCACCAATGGTTACGGAACCTTCTTCACCGGAGTAAAGACGAACGATACCTGCTCGCTCATAGAATGCCGCAATGTAGGATTCCAAGTAAGCCGGGAAGGCTTCTTCACCGGGGATTTCTTCCAATCGGCCGGACATTTCGCGCAAGGCCTGTGCCCAACGACTGGTAGAGTCTGCCAAAAGAAGAACGTGCAATCCCATTTGTCGGTAATATTCGGCCAAAGTCACCGCGGTGTAAACAGAAGCTTCACGAGCGGCAACAGGCATGGATGATGTGTTACAAATAATAACGGTTCGTTCCATAAGGGTTCGACCGGTTCTGGGGTCGGTAAGTTCCGGGAATTCCTTCAAGGTTTCCACAACCTCACCGGCGCGCTCACCACAGGCTGCAACGATTACGATGTCAACCTCGGCGTTACGACTGGTTGTGTGCTGCAAAACGGTTTTACCGGCACCGAAAGGTCCGGGGATACAATATGTACCGCCCAAGGCCACCGGGAAGAATGTATCCACCAAGCGGATTTTGGTAACCATGGTTTTGCTGGGTTTAAGACGTTCGGCATAACAAGTAACCGCACGTTTAACCGGCCATGTGAAACTCATAGCCACATCAAAGTCTTTTCCTTTTGAATCGGTAAGAACAGCAATAGGCTCTGTATTGGTG
Organism: Spirochaetaceae bacterium; assembly: GCA_017382775.1. Lineage (GTDB taxonomy): Bacteria > Spirochaetota > Spirochaetia > Treponematales > Treponemataceae > RGIG268. The sequence continues at coordinate 663 of JAFNZQ010000080.1, read as the reverse complement.
TAGCTTCCCGCAGGTTTAATGGATTTTACTGTGTAAACATCATAAAAACCAAAGGGCACCATTATTTTGTGGCGGAATGACCCTTCCGGAACTTCACCCAAATATTCACCGCGGCGAACTGTGTCACCTACTTTTGCAATAGGGGTGAATTCCCATTTTTTGGCCACATCCAAAGCGTCCAGGTAAATTCCTCTTTCCAAGAAGAATCCGGCTTGTTCGGCCAACTGTGGCAACGGATTCTGCAATCCGTCATAAACTTGTCCCAAAAGCCCGGGGCCCAAAGTTACGGAGAGCAATTCCCCTGTAAATTCAACGACGTCCCCAGTCTTAATTCCATTGGTGATTTCATAAACCTGAAGTTGTGCCTGGTTTCCGCGAATACGAATAACCTCGCTTTTTAGGCTTTTCCCATCAACTTTTACGTAGCCCACCTCGTTCAATGAAACATCACCCTCGAACTCAACGCTGATCATGTTTCCGTTTACGGCGACTACTTTTCCCTTTGTATCCGTCATTTTGCATCTCCAAGAATCTGATTATATATCGTGCGATATGATGACATACCGGCTTCTTTGTTAAACAGGCTGATTCGCTCAGCCATCTGCAATTTCAACCCATAAGCAAAAACCGCGTCGGAACAAAAACCGTCCAACGGAGTCAGCT
>JAFNZQ010000079.1 GCA_017382775.1 Spirochaetaceae bacterium | reverse complement strand
CATTCCAACAGGGTGGATTTCCCCGGAGTGAAAGTTATTTTTGGGGAAAATGTGGCTTTGAATTCTTTCATGGGACGGAAACTTCCTTTCAAGGAAAAGACCATTTCGTTAGTTGATTTTTCCCAAAGATGATTCAAAGTGAATTTTGCGGAAGCCTCTTGGGCAAATCCGTTGTAATATGGTTTGTAGGCTGCATTTACGCCAATTTTAAATGTTCGATTGCCGGGATGTAAACAGTCCGCTGCGGTGAAATCCACCTGACTGCGAAAATTCTTGGAAATTGCCTTTGCTGCGGCGGAAAATGTTGTCTCCATGGGAAGATTTTCCCCTTGACGTTCTTCATCGGTGCCTATTTGGGCTCCAATTCCCGTTTCCAACTCCCAGGAAAATCGTCGGAAAAAGAAAAAGTTCCATTGGGGATTTATGAAAAAATCCACTGAATTTTTGGCAAAGGTATTCTTTTCGGTGATAAAATCCGGTCCCAAGTAGGAAAATTTCATTTTCAAGTTGAAAAAATCCAAATTAAGGTTGGCCTCACTGCGTACAAATCCCGTTATTTTGCGAAAAACACTTTCGCTAATCATTGATGACAGAAAAAATTTGAAAATCGGAGAGATAAAATCCCCCTCCAAGGCAAGATAGCGTAAGGCTCTTTGTTCAAAAATTTTTTCTTCGGGGAAAAAGCTTTCTTCTTCAAGGTTTTCATTGGTGGGATGAACGAAATTTTGTCCCCACGCAAGGAAAATGCTGCTTTTACTGCGAAGGGCATTGGAGCGAGTTGTCTTTTTCGTGTCGAAAATATCGTAATTCAGTGCGAACATAAAGGATGACTGCCCCGAAGGCGGAGAAAATCGAGAATGAATGTTGAAAAGGGAAAAAAATTCAAAATTGCGGAAATTGAATTTTGCCAGCAAACTTTGTTTTTCCTGACTGCTGTTGGAAATTGCGGGTGGGGAAAATTTAAATTCGCATAAGGTCACATCGGTACTTTGCAGGGGCTTTTGTGTGGAAAGAGCGGGATTTCTGAATCGAGAAATAAAACCGGAAAAGAAAAGGTCTCCCAGGGCAATTTCTCCAAAGGACACAGGATGGGCAATGGCGGCAAAGGCCAAATTCCGAAAATCCGGAAATGGCGAAAAAACCGCGGATAAATCCACTGTGGGAGAACGTAGGGCGACTTGTTGCCGTAAGGGAATTGTGGCGTTGGATGCGTACTTCACTTGGGCGGACACTTGGGTTCCGTCGGCGGAAAAACCTTTCGCCACAATTATTAAAAAAATCAAAGTTGATAATCCCTGTTTTTTTAACAAAATCATGTGTAATATATGGGGAAAATGTGAAAAAAATCACCGTTCCCGCGAATTTTTCCAAAAAATCCCCTTGGCTCATCTAAATATTGACATTTTCCCACATTTATGGTAAAATCACTCCATGGAAAAATTTTCTGGCAAAATTGTCGCCATCGATTTGGACGACACCCTTTTACGGGACGATTTAACCATTTCGCCTTTCAGTTGCAAGGTGCTCTGTAATGTGGCCGCCTCCGGCATTTATGTGGTTTTGGCCTCCGGTCGCACACGGGAAGGAATTTGCCAATTCGGCAACAAGATTCGGTTGTTTGACTTTCCCGGTGGCCGTTATGTTATTTCGGAAAACGGTTCCGAGGTTTTTGACGTTAAGGAAAAAAAGGCACTTTTTTCCACCTTTACGGATAAATCGGTTTCCGACATTTTGGAAGAATTGGCCGTGAATTCCACCTTTTCCGCCACGGTTTATCAAAATGGGGAAATTTTCACATCCAAGGACACAAGATGGACTCGTTTGGACCAACAACTCACCGGTAGGCAACTATTCTTTTT
>JAFNZQ010000078.1 GCA_017382775.1 Spirochaetaceae bacterium | reverse complement strand
AGAACTGTACGCATCCCCTTGCCGAAATTTACCTTGGTGGGAGCCACCACGAAGCCGGGAATGATTTCCAGCCCCCTCGTAAGCCGCTTCGGTATTGAACAACGTTTTTCTTTCTACAATCATCAAGAACTGGCCCTTATCATCCAACGTTCGGCGAGCATTTTAGGCGTACATGTGGATGACGATGCAGCCTTGTTAATGGCATCCTGTTCCCGCGGAACTCCCCGAGTTACAAATCGTATTTTACGGCGAATGCGTGATTTTGCCCAAATTTTAAGTGACAAACAAGATCGCATCACCCTCGCTGTGGTAAAATCCGGCCTTAACAAGTTGCAAATTGACGAACTGGGGTTGGAACGCCACGACAGGGAAATCCTTCGCAGCATTATCGAAAAATTCGGCGGCGGTCCGGTTGGAGCCGAAACGCTGGCCATATCCATTGGAGAAAATGCCGACACATTGGAAGATTATTTCGAACCCTACCTCATTCAAATAGGACTTTTACAGCGTACTCCCCGGGGAAGAATTGCCACCGAAAAGGCCTATGAACATTTGGGGCTGAAATTTCATAAAAATAACACATTATTTCAATAAATTTTTAATTTTTACTGTTGACTTTTTTAAAAAAGAATGATAAAATGGATTGCAGGAGTTTATATGAAAAAGTTATTGTCTGTTTTAGTAGTGAGCTTTTTTTCAATTATTTCCCTTTTTGCCGCAGATCCCTGCGAAGGTTATTGGATAAGTTATGATGACAAATCCGGCAAAGCAACAGCCGGATGGCACATTCGGGTAGAAGGCGACATTTTGTACGGCTCAATCCTTTCCCTGGCCGGAATGGATCAAGATACCAAGGCTGAAAACTGCAAACCATCTTACAAAGGTTTCCCAATAGAAGGTAAGGTGAACGAAATGAACCTTATCGGACCGACTTGGATATTCGGATTAAAAAAAGAAGCCGAAGGTGTTTGGAGCAGCGGACATGTAATTGATCCCGAAAGCGGAGGAATGTATAAATGCAAAATGACGTTCCACAAGGCCGATGGGAAAAAATACAAAAAAGACTGCCTCGAAATGCGAGGTGAAATCGGACTGGGAATTGGACGAAGTCAATTTTGGCTTTCCGCAACAAAAGATGAGGCTGCCGGGTTAAGATAATCCGGCCACCTTGCGGAGAGTTTTATATAAAAAAAAGATTCTCGTAAGGAGTAAAGTATGGTTAATGGTCCGCTGATTCTATCATTTGATGTGGGAACGCAAAGTATGCGTGCTCTTTTAGTTGATACACAGGGGGACATACTGGATAAGGAACAGTACTCTTATCCGGAGGCCTATTTTTCTCCCAAGCCCAATTGGGCGGAACAAAAGCCGGATTTTTACTATGAGGTCTTGTGTTCCATCTCAAAAAAGTTGATGGCTCGTAATGAAGACAAGGCTTCCCGAGTCATTGCCACTGTGCTTGCCGTAATTAGAGATACGGTTATTTGTTTAGACAAGGATTTAAAGCCTCTTTCTAATTTTATTGTTTGGCTTGACAAACGTGAAACAAACAAAAGTGCTGAAAATGTATTTTCTCCATTTAAAAAGACACTTTTTTCTTTGGTGGGAATGACCGACACGGTTTTCATGCAATATCGCCAGTCTGTCTGTAACTGGCTTATGGAAAATGAACCGGAATTATGGCGAAAAACATATAAATTTGTACTGCTTCCCACATACTTGAATTATCGACTAACCGGCAACCTCATCGATTCTCCGGAAAATCAAATTGCCCATCTTCCCTTTGATTATAAAAATCGAATTTGGATGAAATCCGGTGGGTTAACACGATGCCTTTTTGACGTTCCCACAGAAAAATTATGCGACCTGATTCCTGCCGGTAGCGAAATTGGGACAATTTCACCGGAAAAATCTCGTGAAACAGGTATTCCGGCCGGTATTCCCCTCATTGCCACCGGAAGTGATAAATCCTGCGAAACCTTGGGCGTTTCCGTTACTAAACCCCATCAAGCAGCACTCTCCTTCGGAACAACCGCTACGGTTCAGTTCACCACAAAAAAATTTGTTGAGCCCAAGCCTTTCTTGCCGGCCTATCCTTCGGTTTGTGATGGAATGTACAATCCCGAAATTCAGATTTATCGCGGTTACTGGATGCTTTCATGGTTCAAAAAAGAATTTGCCGAAAAGGAATGCGCAGAAGCGGAAAGATTGCATTGCGTTGCGGAAGAATTACTTAATAAACACCTTGATGAAGTCCCACCGGGGTGCGAGGGGCTCATATTGCAACCTTTCTGGTCTCCCGGCGTTATTTTCCCCAATGCCCGCGGTTCCATAGTCGGATTTTCCGATGTTCACACAAAAATACACATCTACCGTGCGATTATTGAGGGCATTGGTTACGCCCTTATGGACGGTTTGTATGCCATGGAGAAGCAAGCCCATACGAAAATTACTGAATTGTTTATTGCTGGCGGTGGAAGCAAAAGTGACACGATTTGTCAAATTACTTCCGATATGTTTGGATTACCGGTAAATCGTATCCAAACCCACGAAGCCTGTTCACTGGGTGCAGCCATGGTTGGTTTTAAATCAAAGGGTGTCTTTTCCGGTTTCGATGAGGCCATATCTTCCATGGTGCGTGTAAGCAGTTGCTTTACTCCAAACAGTGAAAACCACGAAGTTTACAAGAAGTTGTACAGCGAAGTTTACAGCAAACTCTATTCCCTGCTGGAACCTCTTTATCGAAAGACCAAGGCTATAACCCGGTGATAACGAGACGGGATGGAAAAAATCTTTTCCCGTTACATACTCAGTTTCAAGTCTCATAAATAACTCTTTATCGAACCTTGATATTCGTTTATACGGGATTTTTCCATCGCTTCATAAAAATAAATTCCCCGCAATATCTTGACAAAAATTTTTTTTTCGGATATAATCAGTTAGGTATGTTTTTACGTTATTCTTCTAATGCTACCAAACGAGATAAACGTCTTCCCAAAGTTGCCAAGGTATACAGTAAGCACGATGTAAAAATCGATTGCTCTTCTATTGATTCCGACGCCATTACCATAATTACCAGATTGAAACAACGGGGTTTTGAAGCATTCTTGGTGGGTGGAGCGGTTCGTGACCTCCTTTTGAATATAACTCCCAAGGATTTTGATATTGCCACCGATGCGACTCCCTCGCAAATCCGGAGAATTTTTCATAACTCACGGATAATAGGAAGACGTTTCAAAATTGCTCATGTATTTTTCGGTGATAAAATTTTTGAAATTACCACTTTTCGTGCATTGGGAACAAACTCGCTGGGAAATGAATTCGGAACTATTGAACAGGACGTGGTTCGCCGTGATTTTACCATAAATGCCCTTTATTTCGATCCCATACGGAATCATTTAATTGATTTTGTCGGAGGAATCCAGGACATCCAAAAACAACTTATTCGCCCCATTATTCCCTTGAAAAACATTTTTGTGGACGATCCGGTACGAATGATTCGTGCTGTAAAATATAAGGCCACAACTAATTTTAAGTTTACCATGTTTCTTCCTTCAAAAATTAAACGTTCTGCCCATTTACTTAATGACGTTTCTCCATCGCGAATAACAGAAGAAGTTTTTAAAATAATACGTTCCGAACATCCCGACATAATCGCTAAAGAAATGCTTGACTTCGGGATTTATCCCTACTTGCAAAAACAGGCCAGCGATCTATGTCTTCAATCAAAAGAGTTTCGTGAAAAATATTTTTCATCCCTAGTTGAATTGGGTAAAATCAATTCAACCACAGAAAATCTTTCTCTTGCAAAGGGATTATACTATTTTATCCGGGATTTTACAAAAAAAACCGTGGAAGAATTACGAAATGAAGAAGAAAACATCGGCATGATAGTGCAAAAAGTCAAAGTTTTGATTCGCGCTTACGTGAAACCCATAAATCCACCGAATATTCAGTTGCGAAGCGCTATTTTTTTGGCCTTGGAAGATTGCGGAATAAAACGCAACAGCAAAAAGAAAAAAAAAGGAAAACCAGCTGAGAAAAGAGGTAGTAAATGAAAAAACTTTGTGGGATTCGCGGTGCGGTTTTTTGTGAAAATACAGAAATTTCCATAAGAAGGGCAGTGGAAGAGTTGTTTTCCAAAATAAAGACGTCCAATCCTTTTGAAGTTGAAGATGTTGTTTCAGTTCAATTTACTGTTACTAAGGATATTACAGCTTTTAATCCCGCAACAGCTTTGCGCGAAAGTAAAATTTTGGGGAATGTCCCACTTTTTTGTGCTTTGGAACCGGATTTTGTCGCATCCAAGCCTTCGGTAATTCGCACATTGGTAACAGTGCATTTAGCAAATTGCCCTCAACACATATATTGTAACGGTGCTGAAATTTTACGCCCTGATTTAGGAGTTTAAAATGTCAAAATCACTTTGGATCGTTTCACGAGAATACGCAGGTTTAGCTGAAGCCGGTGGTGTAAAAAATGTTGTTCGTGCCATCGCCGAAGGAACAATGAAGTTAGGCCTTGATGTTTGTGTTTTCATACCGAACTACGGATGCACCAAAATCGAAAAAATACAATTTGTCAAAACTGAAAATCGCCATATCGGATACATTGAATGTGAAGGCAAGATTTATGATGTGGGATTTTTGGAAGGACTTTTCCATGGAGTTAAATTTGTTTTAATATGTGCGGATGTTTTCAGTAAAAAAACTTCCGTTTACACATATACAAAATCCGATGAAATTTTTCATCCAAAATTCGTAACCGGAAAGGGACATTTTGATTCAAACCTAATGAATGTTATTTTTCAAAAAGCTGTGGTTCTATACTCACAGATTACGGGAGAGGTGCCCAATATTGTCCACTGCCATGACGGACACACCGCATTATTGCCTGCATTATCCAAGGCTTCTCCCTTATTGCGAAAACGATTTGCCGATACAAAATTTGTGGTGACAATCCACAATGCCGGAGAAGGGTATCATCAGGAATTTTCTTCCATACAAGAGGCTTATTCCCTTTCCGGATTACCACAGGAGCAATTACGTCAAGGTTTGCTCAACGATAAAGTGGAACCCTTTTTATTGGCAGCAGCAATGAATGCGACAATTACCACAGTTTCGCCTTGGTACGCGGAAGAACTTTTGGAAGATAAAGGTAAATTTTCCGATGATTTAGGACCTGCGTTGTACCACAAAGGTGTAGATATAAAAGGTATAACCAACGGAATGGATATTGAAAAGTATGATCCCGGGAATAATGCAATATCTCTTTTACCTGAAAAATTTGACTTGGAAAAATCCATTGAGGGAAAATACCTCTGTCGCGAAAAATTCTTATCCCAAATTAAGGAAAGTAATTTTGAAGAAGAAGGATTGGAAAAATTCGGCACCTTGGATTGTGGTGATGATGCTGTTTTCTTTGTTTATCAAGGAAGGCTTGCTCATCAAAAAGGTGTTGATATATTATCCGATGTTGTGGGGAAAGTCTTAAATACTCATAAAAATGCCCGTTTCATAGTTATGGGGCAGGGCGACCAGGAATTGGAAAATATTCAAATCAGCCTTTCAGAAAAATTTCCCGGAAAATATCTATTCATCCGAGGATACAATAAGGCCATATCGCGACTGTGTATTGCATCCGGTGATTTCGTGCTGCTTCCCAGCCGTTTTGAACCCTGTGGACTGGTTGACTTCATCGCACAAATTTACGGAACCGTACCCATTGCCCACAACACAGGCGGATTTAAGAAAATAATTGATGGAAAAACCGGTTCCCTTTATGATGATTCTTTGGAAAATGCAATAAATCGTATCCTTGAACGCTATCCAAATCCCCGTAAAGATTTGCACCAAATACGTGTCGATGCGTTAAAGAACATTGAAGAAAACTACCTTTGGCAGCACGTTATTAAAGAGAAATACCTGCCGATTTACTTTTCCGAGGAATGAAAATCAGTCTTGACATTCCGCAGGGAGAGCGGAAAGAACAATTTGTCTGACTTTTTCAGGTATTAATTGCTGCTCCTCTTTGGAGAGATTTTTTGTCTCAATGGGATCGTGGAAAGTAATATCCACGGT
>JAFNZQ010000077.1 GCA_017382775.1 Spirochaetaceae bacterium | reverse complement strand
TGTGGCGTAATCACCTTTTTGGACGGAACGCCAAGGTTGGCATATCAAAGAAAGGGATAAATTGAATTAAAACAAAAAAAAATGTGATTTTTTCAAGAAATCCCTTGACTAAATTTTTTATTTTTGATACAATGAAATCCCGTTACGAATATTTGAACAGAGGTCAGAAATGAAGACAATTTTTATAAAGGACAAAGATGTTCCTCGCAATTGGTATCTGATAGACGCTACAGGTTTGCCCATGGGACGCCTTGCGGCAAAGGTTGCTTCAATGTTGCGCGGTAAAAACAAGGCAACTTACACGCCCCATCAAGAAATGGGAGACAACATCATCATTATCAATGCGGAAAAAGTTGCCGTTTCCGGAACGAAAGAATCCGACAAAATCTATTATCACCACACCGGTTTTCCCGGCGGACTTAAATCCTTCACCTTTGCGAAGAAGATTGAGCGACATCCGGAAGAGCCGTTGTATTTGGCAATTAAGGGAATGATTCCTTCCACACGTCTCGGCAAAAAATTGCTTAAAAACGTAAAAGTTTACGCCGGTTCGGATCATCCTCACAAAGCGCAGAATCCTCAGCCGTTGAAGTTGGAATTTTAGGGAGATTTAAATGGTTAAAAATATTGGACTTGGTACAGGTCGTCGTAAAACTTCCGTTGCTCGCGTTTATATTCGTGAAGGTTCCGGAAAAATGACAGTAAACGGGAAAACCGTGGAAGAATATTTCAACACTATTGCCCAGGTTATTACCGTTCGCAAACCTTTAATGGTTATCGGTTGCGAAAACAAATATGACATTTTGATTAACGTTTACGGTGGCGGACTTTCCGGACAGGCCGGTGCTTGCTTGCATGGTCTTTCCCGAGCCCTCACCCAAGTTGACGAAGGAAATCGTTCCACATTAAAGGCAAACGGTTTCTTGACTCGCGATGCTCGTATGGTTGAACGCAAGAAATACGGTCGCCGCGGTGCTCGCCGTCGCTTCCAGTTCAGCAAACGTTAATCCTTGGAGCAAGAGATTTTACATACAATTACGTCTCTTAAAAAAAAGTCATCCGATGTTCTTTGTTTGGAATTTTCGGATGGCTTTTCTTGTTCTTTACGTGCTTCTTGGTGTTCCGTGGATTTGTCCAGGGTTTCGCAGTTGAATGACGAAGAGTACAATGTCGTGGTGGATTGCGCCCAATGCTTTGAGGCGGAAAAGGATGCGTTAAAGTACATTTCCATGGCGGAACACAGCGAATTTAACCTTTCCCAAAAATTGTTGAAAAAAGGTCATTCTCGCCAAAGCGTTTCCCGTGTTTGCGACTATTTGAAGTCAAAAAAAATTCTCTGTGACGAGCGGTTTTCCCATGCCTTTTTGCGAAACAGAATTATCAACCACAACGAGGGTAGAGTACGGCTTGTGGCTGAATTGCGAAAACGAGGCGTTGCCGCCGATATTGCCCAATCTTCCGTGGACCGATTTTTTGCCGAACATGACGAAATGGCCCTTTTGGAGAAGGAATTGGATAAAATACGGTGGCGAAATCTTCCCCATGAGAAAATTTTTTCTCACCTTTTAGCCAAGGGGTTTTCTTCCCGAAACATACGGGAAAAACTTTGTTGTTTCCGGTAAAAAAAGACGATAAATATATAGTATTTTTACCTCTATGCATTGACATTTATGCGTAAATATGGTATAATGGAACGGGTTTGGGTCTTTTGTGAAAAATAAGCTTTTCCCTTTGATTATTGCTATTCTTCTCATAAATATTGCAGCTGGTTTTGCACAAGCACCCACGACTCCCATGGTGGGTGACTATGCGCCCATGGGAAACGAGTGGGGAACCCATTACAGTGCATGGAATTATTACAACGGAAACAGGTGGGAAGCAGCCACTGATCTTCCTGACGCCGATGCGAATATATTTATCATTTACGATTATATCGGCACAACATTTGACATCAATGTTGATGTGACTGTAAATTCTATCTATGTTTCCGCCAAGGAAAAAAACATAAACATTTCCAAGAGCATTACCACGAAGTACTTTACGGTTGGTGATTACAGCGGAACTATCACTGCGAATACTTCCGATACCAGCACCCCAATTTTTGCTGCGGAAGAAATCTTACTCGAAGGTACCTGTACTGTTAATTTCGCAAATACATATACCCTTAATGTGAATTCATTCACCGTTGGTGCCACTGTCACGTCTACAATTACCGGGCGGGCAGTCATCACCGAAAACCTTGTGGTTAATGGTTCGTTGTTCATAATAGGTACAGAAGCCTCCTGCCGTGTAGACCTAAGCGGTAATGTGGAGGTGACGGGAACCTTCACATTGAAGACCCTTTCGGGAAGTACTGTTGTCATTGACAATTTTACCGTAAATGGAGGAACCATCACCTTCAACCTGGATAATGATCAGCCACAACTGGGGAACTATGTCCATTCGGGTGGTGGGACTACAGCGATTACCGTCCTTTCCGGTGTTACGTTTACCGGTTTTCACTTGGTCGAGGGTTCCGTTACCATAAAGAATGATGTGCAAGATCCAACCTATACCGTGTCGGGGGATTTTGTTGTAAGTGGTGGAACGGTGAATTTTCTTACAAACTGGGTGGCCACCCTGACTTTTGGGGGAAATGTTAGCATCGAAAGTGGCGGAACCTGTTCTCTGTCGAAATCTACGGGGACTATTTCCGTCGATTTTCAGAAGGATATTTTAATTACTGAGGGAAACCTTTCCATATCGTCTCCCACTGACATCGGGGATAATTCCTATGTCTATGCCAAGGGAAATATTTCTATGGCCGGAGGGACTTTCGGTATCGCCGGAGTAGACTGTGAGTTAAATTTTTCGGGAGGGAATTTATCTCTTGACGCCGGGAATTCCAATGGAAGCAACCTTTCGATTGAGGTTAAAAATTCAACAATCACAAATTCTTTGCATGTATCCGAGGGATGCGAATTTTCCCTTGAAGCCAGCGAAGTTACCCTTAACGGTGCCATTACCAACGGTGGTACCTTCCTTTGTACCCATGCCGATGGCTCCAATCAGGCCGGAATTTTTTATACCGGAACAATGATTAATAATAGCGGTGATTTTACTTTTCAAAACAAGAGCGATGCCACCGCTCCCACCGATATCAGAATTACAGCCGGTTCCTTTGTTAATGAGGGAGGAACCTTTAATTTTATCGGGAATGCTTCCGATTCCTGTTCCGTTTTTTTGGAGGGGAGCGGCGCTGTTCAGATAAATGGCGGAGAGCTTAATGTGGAAGGCTTGGATTCGGTGTCCATTGTTTCATCCTATAATATATCCATTGGAAGTAACGGTAAATGCTCAATAACGTGCCTTGACGAAGGTGTCGTTTCTATGAATACATCACAATCCATTGCAATTAGCGGTGTTTGTTCAATCATTACGGATTCCAATGCCGCAACTTATTCCGTCATTAACCTTAATGCAACGGAGGGTCTTTCGGTGACTGACGGAGGTTCCCTTGCCCTCAACGGAAGTTCTGTGACAATTTCCACGAAGAGTCTGTCGACGGCTGATGCTTCCGTGGAAATAACCAATGGTTACATCGCTTCGGGAAACGACACAAACAAAATAAATGTGCAAGTTTCATCTTCTGTAAACTGCGCTGGCGGAAGCGTGACCATTACCGGGAACGAGGAGTCAACCATCACCTTTAAGCCGTTGGAGGACAGTTCCACACTAAATGCCATTATCAGTGGCTGTAATTTTAGTATTATTTCGGGAAAGACCATAGATTTTTGTAATGACAAAACCAGTCTTTCTGTTTCCGATGGCGCTTCCGTAAATATTGATGGTACCACTGCCCAGTATATAAACATTAAATCCACCATTCTGACAACAGTTTCATCTTCGGTGACAATCACCGGTAGTGATACAACAGATATTGATGTTTCTTCGAGTGCCGGTTTCAGTATCAGTTCAAATAGTTTCGGTATTACCGGTGGCAAAACCGTTGAGTTATCTATGAGTTCGGTAACCATTGAGGAAAATGGTGAACTTATAATAAACAGTCCCGATGCTAACCCGATCTCTATACATACCACCGCTCTTGATGGCATATTACTGGCCACCGGCGGAAAGATTTCCGTTACCGGTGGAGATGCTGCGGAAATATCCATTGATACAAACAAATTTGCCTGTGGTGCCGCCGGTGCTTGTACCGTTACCAATGGTTCTGTCATAACCTTTGATGCAGGTACGAGTTTCAGCAATCAGGGGACTTTTTCCCTGTCATCCGTAAATGCTTCCAATATAAATCTTTCTTCCGGCACCGGAAGTTTTTCCAATCAGGGGCCTATGGACATTGTTGGTGGCGGCAACACCGAGATTCTTGTTGAAGGTGCTGACTTTTCCGGTGGCAGTGGGGGAGAGTTTCGAATTACCGATGGCAAAATTGTTGATGTGAACCTCACCGGGACCATTACCCACGGCGACCTTTTTGCCATAAACAGCACCGGGGCCGATAGCATCAATGTGGCGGGAAGTTCCATTGGCTCCACCGCCGGCGGAGAGTTCAGCCTTACGGGTGGTGATGCCACTGCCATTGATCTTACAATTTCCGGAGGTGGCGGGATCAAAGCCGGAACTTTCCTGATTTCCGGAGGTTCCACGGTGGCGGTAAATTTGGAAGACTCAAATGGATACATCACCACCGCCAACGGGTCTTTTGCCATAAACAGCCCCCGGGCCACGACCATAGATTTGGAAACCCAAAAGGGCATTCAATACGGGAATCCCTTTGAAATTACAGCCGGGGATGCCACCGCGGTTTCAATTTTGGCCTCATCCGCCGATTGTGAAGGCATTATTTCCCTGGACGACAGCAGCGTGTTTAGCATTGAGGGTGGCTCTTCCGTGGGGATAAGTCTCGCTAACGGTGAAATTACCGCCGGCGACAGTTTTGTCATAAACAGCCCACAGGCCACCGCCATCAATTTGGAAGCACAAAAGGGAATTAAATACAATAACCAATTCTCAATTACAGCCGGGGACGCCACTGCGGTTGCAATTTCGGCCTCATCCGCCGATTGTGAAGGCATTATTTCCATGGATGACGGCAGTCAGTTCAGCATTAACGGCGGATCTTCCGTGGAAATAAACTTGACCAACGGTGAAATTATCACCGGCGACAGTTTTTCCGTAAACAGCCCACAGGCCACCACCATCAATTTGGAAGCACAAAAGGGAATTAAATACAATAACCAATTCACAATTACAGCCGGGGACGCCACCGTGGTTGCAATTTCGGCCTCATCCGCCGATTGCGAAGGCATTATTTCCCTGGATGACAACAGCGTGTTTAGTATTGAGGGTGGCGATGTGGTGGAAATAAGCATTGGTGTCGGTGGTGTAATTTCATCCGGCAACAGTTTTTCCGTAAACAGCCCACAGGCCAGTAAAATCGAGTTGGAAACGGAAAACGGTATTCGCTACAAGGGGCGGTTTGAAGTTATAGCCGGGGATAACACCGATATTTACGTTGCCGCAATTGCCACGGCATCATCCGATTGCGAGGGAATTATTTCCCAAGGCGACAACAGCGAGTTTAGCATTACCGGTGGATCATTCCTGGAAGTCTTTGTTGGAAAAGGTGGCTTAATCGCAACCGGTAGCAGTTTTGTCATAGACAGCCCACAGGCTGCGACCATTGATTTGCAAGCCCACAATGGCATTGAATACAAGAACCGGTTTGAAATTACAGCCGGAAACACCACCGCGATTTCAATTTTGGCCTCATCCGCCGATGGCGAAGGCATTATTTCCATGGATGACGGCAGTCAGTTCAGCATTAACGGTGGATCTTCCGTGGAAATAAACTTGACCAACGGTGAAATTTCCACCGGCGACAGTTTTGTCATAAACAGCCCACAGGCCACCGCCATCAATTTGGAAGCACAAAAGGGAATTAAATACAATAACCAATTCACAATTACAGCCGGGGACGCCACTGCGGTTTCAGTTTTGGCCTCATCCGCCGATGGCGAAGGCATTATTTCCCCGGACGACGGTAGTCAGTTCAGCATTAACGGTGGATCTTCCGTGGAAATAAACTTGACCAACGGTGAAATTTCCACCGGCGACAGTTTTGTCATAGACAGCCCACAGGCCACCGCCATCAATTTGGAAGCACAAAAGGGAATTAAATACAATAACCAATTCACAATTACAGCCGGAAACACCACCGCGGTTTCAATTTTGGCCTCATCCTCCGATGGCGAAGGCATTATTTCCCTGGATGACAGCGGAGAGTTCAGCATTAACGGTGGCTCTTCCGTGGAGATAACCCTGGCCGATGGCAGCGGAATTACAAACAACAATAATTTTACCATAAGCAGCCCCCAGGCCACCACCATTAACTTGACGATTCCCGTCGGCGTGACAAATGACGGCATTTTTAACTTACAGCCCGGCACGGGTACCACAATGGTTGCAGATTTTGGGGAAGGAATTTTCCTTGAAAACACCGGATCTGAATTTAATTGCGAAAATGGCGACTCCGTTACAATTTCCGCCCTGGAAATTATAAATGCAAGCAGGATAAATTTTTCCTATGCAAAAATTTTGACCATGGATGCCGGCCTCGAGAATAGGGCAGGGGCGGTGTTTTCCATAACCGATACGGCCACATCCACGGATTATGACCTTCATTTTTCCAATGTTACCAACCTGGGTGAAATCCAAATTGTCAACGAAACCGCGGATTCCACCAAAAAGCATAGCCTTGTGGTGGAAAAATTTGTCAACGGCGTCACCAACAACATTGAGGATGATCCTGCGACTTTCAACGGGCCTTCACTCAAAACTGTGGAAATTTGGGACTTTGAAAATCACGGCGCCAATGTGAATCTCCAAAAGGGCGCATCGATTACCCTGGGAAAAGTGAAAAATTACGGCAATCTTCTTCTGAATAATGGAGAAAATGTGGTTTTCAATGATCCCATTGATAATACCGAATATCTTATAAATGGAAAGAATCTTGATGATATTGACCGCCAACGTGAACTGTTTGTGATAGATTTGCGGGAAAGTGGCAACGTTGATTTTTCCTCGGGTTGTTTAAATAACGGGCTCATCCTTCTGAACGGATACACAGGTGCCCTTTCCTTTGGGGCGGAAGTTATGCATTGCGGCGTTTTCGTCTTCAACGGCAATGAGGCCCTTGCCAATTTCCATGGCTCGCGGGATATTTACACCGATTCAATCGTGGAATATCACGATGTCATTGGGCAGACGAATTTGCCCTTTGGTGACAATTACGGTAGCGGAACCGTGGCTTTCTTGGATAAGGCTTCCGGGGAAACCATGCAGAACATCACCGCCGGATGCATTTTGATAAGCAACCCAAACGCCACGGAAAATTTAAGTCTTCGCGGTGAAAACGTTTTCACATCCAACAATTCCGCACCTCAAACCCTTGTGTTGGGAGAAAGCGGTTCTCGGTGGATAAGGGTGAACGCCGCTTCCGACTACACGGTGGATCAATTACTGGATGTTTCCGGCGGCTTCGAAGGTATTTTACTGGAAGGCACTTCTGCCGGTTCCCCAAACCACAATGTGTCGGCAGTGAATATCAGGACGGAAAACCTTATGTTAAGTGGTGATGCGATGAATTACAAATTCACCATTGAAAGCACCGGGGAACTGACAAATCTTGCCGCAGATTGCGGAACGGTGCAAATATTTAACAAAACCGGCAAACTTCTCAACATTAAAACCATTAACGCCACCGA